>JANMDL010000674.1:0-3327 GCA_031376295.1 Chitinophagales bacterium | reverse complement strand
ATTATACCGAAACGGTGAGCTCCATATTTTTTGGAGATGAGATAAAAATAAAGGATAAAATTACCATCAATGCAAGCCTCAGGTACGATTGGGTAAAAATTGATATGGAAGAAAGAAAAAAACCTTACGACATAACTTTATCCCGTTTAGCCAAACACAAAGACTGGAGCGGCAGTATCGGGTTCAATTACCTGCTCACTAATAAATCTGCACTTTATGGTAATTTCAACAGGGCATTCAGGGCACCCGATTATACAGCCTATACTTCGCTGGAGTGGGTATCTTTCACCAACAGGGCATATTTAAGAGCTCCTGACGGAATCAAAAAAAATGAAACCATCTACAACAAAGAAATTGGTTACAGAAATACGCTGGGTGATTTTAGTTTTGATATAGCCGTTTTTCATACAAAAATTAATAACCGCCTTGCCAGTATTTTTGAGAATGGCATAGTGGTATCGAAGCCATTTGGAAGCAACCGGATTTATGGCGGAGAAGTCTCTTTGTCATTTAACCCGGCAGGAATACCGGGCTTAAGCATCAGAACAAACCTGACTATACAAAACGCCACTTTTTCGGAATTTAAAATACCAGTTGCAAGAGGTGGTGTACTTGGTGCTGCACCCGGATATACTGCAACCACCCTTAACGTGGATATTAACGGAAACCTTTTTGGCAATACCTTAATTAATGAGGGCGCAGGCAACTATTCCATTGATGTAAAAGGTAAAAAATTACCTTCTGTACCATCTTTAATATGGAACAGCAGTATTGTTTACAGTCATAAATATTTCGGGCTGGATTTCTCGTCAAACTTTAATGGCAACAGGTTTGCCGATGCTACCAATGTGTTAAAGTATAAGGATTTGATGATATTAAATGCTGGTGCTTATGCAAAATTTAATATGAAAAATAACCAGGAACTGAGGCTTGGTATACAGGCAAAAAATCTTGTTAATGCTGATGTAATACAAAACATTGCCGGCCTTGCTGCTTCTGACCTGGCATTGGCACAAAAGCAAAGAACACCGGATTGGAAAAGCCTGGCCACCGCTACCAATGGAATACCGGTTTGGGGACAGGGATACGGGCAGTTGCCAAGAAGGATTTTGGTATATATTGCTTTTGACTTTTAATGCTTAACTATAACAGATAAGAAACAGCCCCTGCAGTTAAAGGGGCTGTTTCGTTTTAACACTGAATTTGAATGAAAAAAAATTCCTTACTTGCCGTTTTTATTTCCCTCTTTATACTGCAGGGTGCCCTTGCACAAAAAAACAAGGCTGTATATACTGCGCTTAACCAGGATATGAAGCAACTGCTCCGGTTATTTGAAGGTGAGTTTGACAACTTTCAGCAGGTATATAAAGAAAAAGAAGATAAGGTGGCCGAAGTGCATGAGCATATTCATTCTATCTTTAAAAAAATATCTTTATCTGCCTTTGGCGAAAATGTATTTTATGTACTGCAGTATATGGATGGAGATAGCAGTAAGATTTACCGCCAGCGTATCTATTCCTTCAGTGAAAATAAGAACGAGCATGCCATTCAGCTTACTATATACAGTTTTATGGCTGACAGCCTGTATTATTTTGCGCATGTAAACCCGGAGAAACTGAATAGCCTTACACCGGCACAAATGACGAAAACAGATGGCTGTGAAGTATTCTGGAAAAAAGAGGGTGATACATTTATCGGTTACATGAAAACCAATGCCTGTAACTTCATCAGCAAGCGGAGCGGAAAAAAAATATTTATTACCGACAGTTTGATGCTGAATAAAGATGAAATATGGATAAGGGATGAAGCGTATGACGAAAATGGCGCCTATGTATTTGGGCATAAAGGCAAAATACCACACAAACTGAAACGCTGCCATTTTTACAAAGGCTGGCTCTTATTAGAAAAAGCAGGATTAAAGGAAGAATACCACAGCATGCGGAATGTATACTGGCATGACCAGGGGAAAAGGCAACGCCTGTTTCTGGAAGATGGCAAACCTTCTAAATACGAGGTAGAACTGGCTGCTGTGATTTATGGCAAGGATTTAGAAGTTTTAAAAATTGCCTTGTACGAAGTGGGGGTAACTAAAGCGATTATGTACAGTTGGGCCAGCCCCGGGACAAAAAATATCGGTATAAATCTCCGCTGGTTTCAGGCAGGATTAACTTTAATTCAATAAGCAACTTAAAACAGATAATATGAATTTCCCATTACCGTATAAAAAAAATTATGCGCCGGTTTTTCTCCGGCTCATTTTTGCCATCTACCTTTTTTTAGCGATAAAAGCAGGGGTATACACAAATGAGGCAACTGATCAATATGCAGAAAACTTAGGTAAGCTTGGATTGCCGGCGCCGGCTTTCATGGCGCTCCTGAGCACATGGAGCATGCTTGCCTGTTATTGTCTTATTATTATTGGCTGGAAAACACGCTGGGCCGCCATTCCGGTAATCATCAATTTTGCAGTTGCCATCATTTGGGGTCATCTTATTCCCGGGCATGGATTATCTAAAATGGTGCCTGCCATTGTATTACTGGTGCTTGGCATTTTCTTTTTACTGAATGGGCCGGACAAACCTTCTGTGGATGAAGGTGCTTAGATATTTTCCGGGGGGTGGTTAGTGAGGGCACAGACCATGGCTTCAGATATTGTTAAGGACTCGCATTCCCAAACGCTGTCACCCCTTCGGGGTTTTACTACTGATTTTGCCACTTTTACTATAATAATGCCATCCCTCCGGGGTTAGTATTATCTTAAGTTGACGGCTATGGTGAGGGCACAGACTACGGCTTAGTGTTTAAATATTTTCTCCCAGCCATTTTCCAAAACTAATTGCCGGCGTAAGCAGCATACCGCCACAAAAAGCATTGCCACTTGTAGTACCTGCCCCCAATATTTCTCCGGCGGCATACAGATTTTCAATAACAGCGCCATCCCGGTGAACTACCTGTAATTGTTCATTCACTTTTATGCCTCCAAAACTGATAAGTGAGTATGCATATACCAGCAAGGCGTAATAAGGAGCTTGTGTAAGCTTGTGCTGCAAATATGTTCTGCCAAAAAAGGCATCCTTTTGTGATGCGGCAGACAGGTTAAAAGCATGTACTGTGGCTGCCAGGTTAGCAGCTGGCACATGTATTTTTTCCGCTAATTCCTCCACACTCCCGGCTGTCCAGCAGCATTTTTCCTTTGCCGCCTCTTCCTTTAATTTTTCAGTATCCCATTGTACCACTACGCAGGGTCCGTCCTGCAACGCCGCCTCATCAAACACCACATAAAATCTTTTGCCAGGCTGCTGCAATACAATTCTTTCCCTTTCATCC
>JANMDL010000646.1:0-11151 GCA_031376295.1 Chitinophagales bacterium | reverse complement strand
GTCTTCTTTTTTTCGTTTCTTCCGGTATATCATCTTCGTAGCGCCTGGCCGCCAATGTACCGGGTCTTTCGCTGTAAAAATACATGTAAGCAAGGTCGTACCTGCACAGTTCCATCAGGCTCATGGTTTGCTGGTGGTCTTCTTCTGTTTCTGTACAAAAGCCACAGATAATGTCGGTGCTGATGCCGCAATCGGGAATAATCTCTTTGATGCGGTTTATTTTGGCAATGTACCATTCCCTGGTATAAGTGCGGTTCATTAATTGCAGTATCCGGCTGCTGCCGCTTTGTACCGGCAGGTGAATATAATTGCAAATATTATCATGCCTGGCGATGGTATGCAGCACTTCGTCTGTAATATCTTTAGGGTGCGATGTGGAGAACCGCACTCGTAGTTCCTTTGAAATCTCCGCTACCATTTGCAGCAGGTTGGCAAAAGTAACCGCCACCTGCGGGCTATCCATATTGTGCTGCCCTTCAGGTATAAAGTAATAACTGTCTACGTTCTGCCCCAGCAGGGTTATTTCCCTGTAGCCATTCTCAAACAAATCCCTGCATTCCTGCACAATGCTTTGGGCATCCCGGCTGCGTTCCCTGCCACGGGTAAAAGGCACCACGCAAAAAGAGCACATATTATTGCAGCCCCGTGTAATGCTTACAAAAGCAGTTACACCATTGCTGTTGAGGCGGATAGGGGCAATATCGGCATAGGTTTCATCCCGGCTCAGCAATACATTCACGGCTTTCTGTCCGCCATCTGCCTCCGCTATCAGGCCCGGCAGGCTGCGGTATGCATCGGGCCCTGCCACTATATCAACTAATTTTTCTTCCTCTAAAAACTTTGCTTTAAGCCGCTCGGCCATACAGCCCAGTACGCCCACCAGCATGCCTTTTTTTCTCTTTTTCAGGTTTTTAAAGTCATTGAGCCGCTTGCGTACCGTTTGCTCCGCCTTTTCCCTGATAGAGCAGGTATTGAGTAAAATTAAATCGGCTTCCTGTGGTATTAAAGTAGCGCCGTAGCCATTTTCCTGCAGTATAGAAGCCACCACTTCGCTGTCGGCAAAGTTCATGGCGCAGCCATAACTTTCTATATAAAAACGTTTTTTGTATTGGTTGGTATCTATTGTAAAAGGGGCGAATGCTTCCCCCTGCCTGCGTTCATCATGAATTGCTGTTACGTCCGCTGTTGTCATCATTGTAAAATCTGGCTGCAAAACTACGGGAATTTTGTGAAATAATGACAGGATGTCAGGTTTTGAGTTATGAGTTATGGGTGGCAACCCGTAAAGCCCTGTCCGCTGTTACCTGTAACCTGTTAACCAAGTGCTTAACCGGTGGTTTGCAGGGAAGCTGGCAGTTGCAGCCCATTTTCCTGGAAGAATTTGCGCAATACCTGCCTTACGATGCCGAGATAGGGGCGGTCGGGTCGGTTAAATTCCAAGAGTTTTTTTATTTCCTCCTTCATCCGCTGCTCAATCATCCGTAGTTCAAAATGTCCTTTTATTGTAGAAGTAGGGTTACTCTGCCTGTTGTAATGCTCTATCTCTTTTTTAGCGTAATCAAGTTGAGCAAACAGCAGTATCAGCAGTTTTTCCCTTTCCAGCACCAATTCCCACCGTTGCAGTTTATAGGTTTCTATTGATTTGTCGGCCATTTTCCAGCTTTTTAAATCTTCGTTTTGCTTTGTTTTAGGATTGATGAAGCCTGTCTTTTCATCGTACTCAAAAAACTTTTCAGGATCTTCAACACATGGGTTCAGCAGGAGTCTTTCTTCTTTGTCTTCTTTTTCAAGGGTTTCGGGGGTATCATGTTTGCAGGCTGTTTTTGTAAGGGTCAGTAATGGGTAGGCATCATTTTTGCCAGTACGGTTGCATTTTTCGCAGGCAAAAAGCAGGTTGTTCCAGTCGCAGGCCAGCCACCAGTAAGCCGATTTGGGGTGGAAATGTTCAATATCGCCAGCTGTAATATGGGTGATATTGCTGTCGCAGTAAGCGCATTTACCATTAAAAAGTTCTTTCAGCTTATCTTTTATATGCGGATGTTTGTAGCACTCAAATTTGAATGTGCCTTTTTTCACGTTAATATAATGGTCTTTTGCTTCGTTGTATTCTTTCTCCAGCTTTGTTGTAAATTTCTTTACGGTAACGAAGTCCAGCTTGTCCGGTTTTCTTTTTACGTGAATCATGATTTTAAAATGTCGATGTCAATTTCTTTTAACAATATTTCTATTCTTTCTTTTACTTCGGCTTTCAATTCCTTTTTCATTTTCATTTTACCAAGCTTCCGCAGATTTTTGGCAATCACCTCATCCACCACATAGTAAAACAACTCTTCCCTTAAATTATCGCCCAGTTGCTTACATGCGTCTAATTCACGCTGCAGTTCCGTAATGGCTTTACTGTCTTCGGGTGTTCTTTCTTTTTCGGGTTTGCTAAGCAGGTTGTAATACTGTTTAAATGTATCTTCCAGCGCAGGGTCAATAGTGCTGTTGAGCCCGAAGTAGCTGGATGTAAGCAGTTGATCCACCCGCAGGCCGTCCGGTGAGGGCAGGTCGGCCAAGGTATTTATTTCTCCTGTATCAGCATCCCGTTTCAGCACCACTACTTCCTTGTCACGCAGGCCACGCATACACAGTGGTTCGTGTGAGGTAACGATGAAAAATACTTTGGGCAATGCCGTCCGCAGCCTTTTCACAATCTCCATTTTCCAGCGGGGGTGCAGGTGGGTGCCAATTTCGTCAATCAATACTATGCCGCTGGCGTATTGCTGTACGTCTCTGTATCTTGCGTCGGCTTCCTGTGTGGCAAAGGTTTTAAGCATATCTACAGCCAGTGCCAGCAGGGTTTTATGCCCATCGCTCAGCCAGCCCAGTTCCAGTTGCTTGTCATTTTCGTTTGTGTAAATTTTACCATCCTGCTGCAGCAGGTTTGCTTTCAGGAATAAGAGGCCCTTTAAAAAAAGTGCCGCCTGGTCAAAATCATCCTCATTGCGCTGCAGCAGCCACTCAATGGCATTTTCTAATGCAATGCTGTAGTCGAACAGGTTCTGTACTTTTATTTTGCTGGTATTGGGCTCAGGTTTCAGGTTGCCCTTGGGTAGCAGGCGTGTAGCGCCATAGGCCAGCAAAAAGTCGTTGTACTGGTGAATATTTCCGGTAATCTTTCCGCCTTTTGTAAAGTGCATTTCCACCGGTTCTTTATCGCCCAATTTTATTTTTACATAGCCTTTTTGTGTTCCTTTTTTCACCAGCGCCTTTGGGTCTTCAATGTATTTGTTTCGTTCCGCTTCGGGCAGCAATGCCAGCACAATGGCCTGCAGTACTGAGCTTTTACCTACACCGTTTTCGCCAAGAAGGAGCAGCCAGGATTCCCTTAAAGCCATTGTCCAGTCTTCACCGGGCTGTAACTTCTTTTCTGCGTATTCCCTGTTTTCTTCAAGGCTCCTGAATTTGAGGTGGAGTTTGCTGATGGATTTGAAATTGCTGATTTCAATTTCGCAGGGAATGAGTTTGTTGATGATTAAGCCATTAGGTGGTAATGCGGGAATTGCAACTGCTTCTTTTGTTGCTAACTGTGGTAGTTTTTTGGGGATTGCTCTTGAAGACAAAGTTTTGCTGACACCTTTTATAGGCCCGTTCTTCTTCTCAAACTCTTGAAAAAAGAAGCGAGTCATACCGGCAAATTCACTGCTTGCATTCATTGCAACTTTAAGTTCGGTTACTATTTTTTCTTTTGTAGCTGAAGAAACAGGTTTAATCTTTTCAACTATCCCGACCAGAAGCTTAAACTGCCGGAAATGCTGATACCTTCTTTCCGCCAGCTCGGGCCTGTTCAGTCCAAGTATATCAATGGTAATCGAAGCTTTAGTTGTAAGGTATTCAATTCGTATTTGTTTATGCTTATCAACAAGCTTGTAACTAAAATGTTCTGATGGTTCATCGTCAAACGGATTTATCAGCAGCGGCTCTTCCAGCTTGTTTAGTGCGGCTACATTCTGGTTTACCAATTCACTGTATTGCCTTGTTTTTTCTACAGGGAAATAAATTTTTTTGAAACGTTGATTACATGCCTGGCAACTGATCAGTTGGTTTTCCCATTCATAGGCAATCCACCAGTAAAGCGATTTTGGTCTGAACTGTTCTATATCTCCATAGCCTGCTTTTGAGTGTGAACTTTCGCAATAAGCACATTTATTATGAAATATGCTTTGTAAAGCCGGCTTAAATTTGTTTAATAAATCAAATTGAAAATCGTAACGCTGCTGTTTGGCATTGGCTGCAATGCGAAAAAAATCTTTCAACCGCTTCTTTTCTTTTGTAAAAGCTGCCGAATTTACAAACTCCGGGGCCTTCTTCGGCCGCTCTACATGTATCATGGCTGTACCGGTTTAAAAATGATGTCACGGATAATATTCACACTCTCTGTTTCTTTTTTATCCCAGTAATGTGTATGCGAAAGAAAGGGTATGTTACCATGCGTTTTTGATACCAGTTCAATGTCTTTAATGCCTTTGCCAAAAGCCTGCTGCATAGGCCCGCCAACAAGGTCGTTTTTAAACCAGCAATTGGTCCAGCGGGTAAGGGCAAACAATGCGGCATGATGCGGCACTTTTACTTTTGTGTCAGTACCTTCAAAATTAAATGTTTCAGTATAACTGATGGTGCCCTGTGCCTCCAGTGCCGGTGGGCAGGTGGGGAAAAGCCGCTCCTGCTGCATCTGCTCAAGGCCTGTTTTTCCTTTTGCCAGCAGTAATTGTGCATGAGATAAGGGGCTGCCGATGGTGATAAGGTCACTTACCCGCCAGGGGCTGCCGGCTTCGGCAGACAAGGCCAGCAATTCGGACTGTATTTGCTGAAAATTGTTCAATTCATCCGGCGTAAGTTGTTGGTTGGCTTCTTTTGCGGCCATATCTTTAACAAAGTCCTGCATTTCAAGCAGTTTGGCCTGATGTGCTGCACTCAGCTTACTTAATTCATCATGGTACATTCCCCATAGTATCGTAAGCAGGTCGTAAGCAATCACCGAACCAAGGCTGTGCGCCACAATGATAATTCTGCTGTACCTGGGTGTATTTTCAGTCCCGTCCTGTTTTTCTCCATGCAGCTTCCGAAGCAGTTCAAGGCCGTCTTTGCGTATCTGCTGCCGGTTGATGATATTGCCTGGTTTGGGTGTAAGGTAACGGGCCGCATCGCCAATAAAATTGATGGAAATACTTTGTGCTATACCACCAGCAATTTTGAGTGCAATATAGATTGTACCTGCACCGGCAGCCATAAATGCTACCCAGTTTTGCTGCCATTTTTGCAGGGTGGATGGAAAAAAAATGAACAATGCAATTACCAGCAGGGGGATGAGCAGCATCAGCAATAAAATACTGCTGTGCAGCAGTTTTAACCTTTTGGGTACAAATTTCCAATGCTTGAAAATGCCAACGCTCCAGCCTATTACATCACTAGCCTTCGTGTCTCTTATCTGGTGCGCCCAGTAATATTCGAAAAAGTCTGTTTTTTGCCTTGTCTTTTTTGTATCCTGCGGCACGGTTATGCGGCGCAGGTCAAATAATTGCGACAGCTCATCGGGTTTTGCATAAAACTTTTTCTTGAGGCCAAGGGGGTCGTCCTCAATTTCAGGAATGATTGATTCTGCAAACTCCCGTAGTGTTGCCATGGGTTCCTGCTCGCCAATACCATGGATGATTACTACAGCCTGCCTTTCGTTGTTTGGAGTGATGGGGTTCATGTGCGTGCAGCGGGGTTTAAATATTTGGTATTAAATACTGTGCTAATATAAGGAAAACCACGGATACTTGCGCAAGTAGAAATCGTTGGTAGTGCCTCAGTTTGAGTAGTTATAATAAGAACGGCGCTGCTGCGCAGCTTTTAATTTGCCATCCCGCAGGCAAGTGCTGCGGGAAAACATAGAAAAAAACTAAATAAGTGCTTCTGTTTCAGTGGTAATTGATAATTACTTTTAAACTTAGGCACTACCAAATAGTTTAATAACATTATTTTCAACAGTAACGGCTTATCTTTGAAGCTCAATACAAAATGCTGTTTAAGAAAGGCAGCAATTCATACCGTACCACGCTTATCAAAAATCACAGCAACCAGCTTATGTAATGCTGCCTGCAAATGCAGGGATCAATTATCTTTTTACCACCTTTTTTGCAAAGGGTAGTAAGAGATGGCAGCAACTTAATAAATGCACTGAATATCTATTTTATGCAGAAAAAAAGAAATTGTAAAATACGGATTACCGTATTGTTTTGTGCCATTTTTATCAGTAAAAGTTTTACGGCAATGGCCTGGGGGCCTGAGGGACACGCCATTGTTGGGCGGCTGGCCATGCAGTTTGTAAAAGATGATGTGCGGAAGAATGTGCTGGCCATTCTTGGAAATATGTCAATTGATACAGCGGCTAACTGGATGGACATAATTAAATCAAATGCGGATTACGATTTTATGCGTAGCTGGCATTATCTTGATTTTCCCCGGGAGCAGGTGTATACCAGCAGCAATGAAGAAAATATTTTAAACAGGCTGATACTTACTTACAATGAGCTTACACACAAAAAAGTATTGTGTGCCGGCCAGGTAAAAACTAACCTGCTGGTACTGCTGCACTTAATGGGCGACCTGCACATGCCACTGCATACCGGCTATGATGAAGACCTTGGTGGCAACAAAGTAATGGTTCAGTATGATACGCTGAAAACGCATAACCTGCATACCTTCTGGGATGTGGACATCATCAGGCTGGGAAAAATTACGGATGCTGATTGCCTGCAGCTTTTAAAAAAGAACGGGCAGGAGCTTACAAAGGCTGCCGATTTTATGGCCTGGATGAAAGAAAGCAGGAGCCTGCTGCCAGTAGTGTACAAATTCACTGGTTTTACATTGGATAAAACTTACCTCGACAGCAACCGTGCCGTGGTGGTGAGGCAATTGCTGCTGGCCGGGCAGCGGCTTGCATTTCTGTTGAACAAACTTTTTTATTCCCCGGCTCCCGAAGTAAACTTTACAGCGCTGACAAAAAAATATAACAATGGAATTGATGTAAAGGATGCGCTTAATAATGCGGCTAAAAATGTAACGATTTGCGCTAAGGTGTACAGTATCAGGGCAACTGCAGCCATCACCCAGGTTTCAGTGGGGGAAGCATACCCCAATAACCCGCTTACAATCATTGTTTTTGCTAAGAACTATGCCAACTTTACTGTTCCGGTGGAAGAAATGCTGAAGGATAAAAATATTTGTGTGCAAGGAAAGATAGAATTGTACAAAGGAAAGGCACAGATTATTGTGGAGAAACCGGGGGATATTATTGTGCAATAATTGGGCTGCCAGCTTGTTTTTTACTTATCCACTTATATGGAGTTAGCCTGTTTGAAGTACGTTGTTTAGTGAATATTAAACTTTAAATGGCTTGGCCGTGCAAATGAGTATGCCTGCTGTTGTAACCTGCTGTACCGGGCAAGCCTTGCTGCATTAAATGTATAACTTTAGTAATTTTCACTAACTTTCAATCTAAATTATCTAATATGGCCCTTAGCAGGATATGGAGTGCTTTTATCATTATTGCAATAGTAGTGGCGGGTTTTAAAACGATTTTCAGCCCTTACGGCAATAATATGTTCAATAAAGTGATGGTGGGTAAAACCGGGGATACTTCTCATACCAGGTTGCTCGATAGTACACAGGTACCTGCTAAAGTGCAGGTTGCCCTGCTTACAGCCAAAGACTATAAAAAGGGTGACGACAAGTATGTGAAAAATGCTGATGGCTCTATTACTAATTTTCAGGAGCAATCTGCCAACGGGGTACTGGCAACATGCCTGGATGCTGTAAATTTATGTATCGGTCTTATTGGCATTATGGCCCTCTTTATGGGCTTTATGAGCATAGCCGAAAAAGCGGGTGGCATCAGGGTATTGTCACGCATTATGGGGCCGTTTTTCTCAAGGATATTTCCGGATGTACCCAGGGGGCATCCGGCGCTGGGCCACATGACGCTTAATTTCTCAGCTAACCTGCTGGGATTGGATAATGCTGCCACGCCCTTTGGTATTAAATCAATGGAGAGCCTGCAGGAGCTGAATCCTGATAAATCCACAGCATCCAATGCACAAATTATGTTTTTATGCCTGCACGCATCGGGTCTTACATTAATACCTGTTGCCATTATTGCCATGCGCAGTAAAATGGGCGCCGTTAATCCAACAGATATTTTTGTGCCCTGTATGATTGCCACTTTTATTGCTACTATGGCCGCCATGATTATTGTATCCATCAGGCAAAAAATAAATTTAATTCAGCCTGTGGTGCTGGCCTGGGTGCTGAGCATATCGGGTATTATTGCGGCATTGGTGTGGTATGTAAGCACCCTTAGCAAGCAGGGCGTTGATACTTTTTCGGGTATGCTGGGCAATGGCATTATACTGCTGATTTTTATATTGATAGTACTGGGGGGACTGTATAAAAAAATAAACATATTTGATGCATTTATTGAAGGAGCTAAAAACGGTTTTGATACAGCCGTAAAAATTATTCCATACCTGGTGGGGATGCTGGTAGCCATCAGCATGCTGCGTACTAGCGGCAGTTTTGAGCTGCTGATTGACGGTATAAGGCAACTGTTTTATGCACTGGGCATGGATACCCGTTTTGTGGATGGACTGCCCACTGCATTGGTAAAGCCTTTCAGCGGCAGTGCTGCCCGGGGCATGATGGTTTCTTCTATGGGTACTTATGGAGCCGATTCATTTGCAGGGCGGCTGGCTTGTGTACTGCAGGGTAGCAGCGATACTACTTTTTATGTAATTGCAGTGTACTATGGTGCTGTGGCCATACGAAATACCCGGTATTCCATAGGGGCAATGCTGCTGGCCGACCTGGCGGGCATTATTGCATCTATAGTTATCTGCTATTTGTGGTTTGGATGAGTTATAAGTGATGAGTTATAAGTGATGAGGTAGGGATTATGAGTTGAGCGCCGATGGCACAGGGCGATACCTTAGTGCAGGGTTCACGGATTGTAATTAGCATAACTTGTACTGCCTAAGCGGTATTAGCACATTGGTACATCATTCCTTTGGCATATTATCCCATCACCCCATCAGCACATTAATGTCTTATCCGCTTTTCCTGCCAAAATCATCCTGCAGTCTTACAATATCATCTTCGTCAGACGGGTTGTTTGCATCGGTATGCTGCCATATTTCGGCCACAATACCCCAGCCATCAAGGCCAATAAGGCGGTGGCGTTTACCTTGTGGCAACACTATTTTATCACCTGCAGCTAATATTTCCTGCTTTTCTTCTGTATTGGTAAAACTTGTGGCTACTGCTACTGTGCCATCTAAGCAGCACCATATCTCGGCACGGCGATGGTGGTACTGCCAGCTCAACCTTTTACCCGGGGCTACCATAAGTATTTTCGGACTGAGTTTTTCTGATATTTTCAATGCCTTAAAATCTTCTTCAGGAAAAAAATGAGCAGCAAATTCTGCTGCCTGTGCTTCATCTATCACATAAAACCCTCCCCAGGGGCGCTCAAGGTCTTTTTCTGTCACCTGTAATTGAAGGCGCTGCAATAAAGTAGCGGCCTTTCTAAATGTATCTAAATCAGTATTCATTGTTTGAAGGTACTTTTTTTTATTAAGAGGGTGAGAGTGAAAGGGTGCATTTCAAATTTGCCGGGCGGAGCCGGGCTGCAAAACTACTGCAATAACTAAAGTAGGAAAGAAGAATGTTACATGTGGGAACTACGAACTTATCAATCTTTTTCGCCGCAGCATTGTTTTGGTCAGCGGCTATTAAACTTTTTTATTGGTACTGATTATCAAGCAGATAGAAGTGGCTTATATATAATTGAAAGTATAAACGTCCAGAAACCTCGGGTATTGCCCTTTATTTTTATTTGATATGCCTTTTACCTGAATGGATCGGGGTATACAGGGAGGTAAAAATTTTATCACATTCCGTTTGCCAGGGCTGTTTAACCGCTATCTTTGCCGGCCAAAAAAGAAATTATGTCTGGAGAAATGCAATACACCATTAAAGAGAATAATATTTTTATTCCTGCTACCGCCTGGTTTAAGGAGCGCTGCATTGCGGCTGTAACTGAAAGCAATAAGGATTATATAGTGGGTTCGCTGCAGGAACGTTTTGCAAGCCTTGTACAAAAAGCAGATGAAATTGAAGCCAGGTACAGCAATGCTGCCGAGGAAACAAAATTAGACGGACTGATTGCCCGTACCCGTACCTACATCTGCACGGCCATTGCCATTGGCGACTACACTACCTTACTTACCCGGCTGGATGCCATTGAAGCAAAGATAAAAGATAATGGCAGCAAAGTGATTGAGCAGAAAGAAGCGGTTTGTGTGCTGGCAGAAGCATTATTTGCGGCAGAAGATTCCAAAGAAGCAGCGCAGCAGATGAAGGATCTTCAGCAACAATTCAGAAACCTGCCTGTAGCTTTTGATGAAAACAGTACCGCCATCCGGAACCGGTTTGAAACAGCCAGTAATGGTTTTTTCAACCGAAGAAAAATGGCTTTTAATGCACAGGAGCAGGAAATGACTGTCAACCTGCAGGCGAAAATACAGCTCTGCGAAAAGGCGGAGGAGCTGCAGCAGTCCACCGAATGGAAAGCAGCTACAGAAACCTACCAGCAACTGAACGAAGAATGGAAGCAAATTGGTTTTGTGCCCCGCCACCGCAGGGACGAAATATGGCAGCGCTTTAACGCCGCCAAAGATGTATTTTTTGCCCGCAAGAAAGAAAACTTTGAAACCATTAAAACTGAACAGGAGGATAACTACGCCAAAAAGCTCGAACTGGTGGCCAAAGCAGTGGCATTGCAGGACAGTACTGATTGGAAAAAAACTTCTGATGAGTATAAGCTGCTGATGGACGAATGGAAAAAGGCCGGATGGGCAGGGCAGGAAAAAAGCGATGAAGTATGGAACAGTTTTCTGGCTGCACAGAATATTTTTTATAAGAATAAGGATGCACATTACAGCAAAATAAAAACGGAACTAGATGATAATTATGCCCGTAAAATGGCATTGGTTATCCATGCCGAGGCACTGCAAAACAGTGAAGATTTTGATACAGCTACGCAGGAGTTTATGGATATGTTTGAAGAGT
>JANMDL010000644.1:0-5778 GCA_031376295.1 Chitinophagales bacterium | reverse complement strand
TTTCAAAACTCTTAAAGATTAGTTAATATATGCTACAAGCAATTGTTTGACTAGCGATGAGTCCTATCTTTGCCATCCATTTTTGTAGTATTGTAACCCCACATGGACAGGCTCTGGAGTGGTTATTGTATTTTCAGAAATGCTTTTATTAACAAAAACAGCAGCATATAGCACACAACATTTACACGAATCAGATTTTTTAAGTTTGTAAAATCCACTTAAAGCCATGAAAAGATCAGGTTTTAAAAAAGTGTACTTGTTTTTTTCTTCAGTTGTCATCTTTCTGATGCACCTGCCCTTTGTATTTGCAAAAACAAAGCCATTTACAAGTTCCCTGCCAGGTTCTTTGCCAACAGGTAAGCATTTTATTTTTGCTGATAGTGCAATAAATGAAGGTACTCCACCCATCAACCCGGGCAGAGCAAGTCTTTACGATAGTCTCAGGCTCGGTTCACTCGGCCTTGCCCGCCAGGCTTATGATTATGCCATGCAGGGCTTCAATTACCTGGTTGAAACGGGCAAATTAACCAACCAGGCTATCATATCAATTATAGATTTCACCAAACCTTCGTCACAAAAAAGACTTTTTGTAATTGACCTTAAAAATTACAGGGTTTTGTTTAATACCTATGTAGCACATGGGGTAAACTCTGGCCGTGAATTTGCCAACCAGTTCTCCAATACGCCAGAAAGCAATAAGAGCAGCCTGGGATTTTATGTAACAAGCAACACTTATATCGGCAGCAATGGCTATTCTTTAAGGTTAAACGGGCTTGAAAGGGGGATTAACGACAATGCCAGCAGCAGGGATATTGTGATGCATGGAGCGGATTATGTAAATGAAGACTATATACACAGCCAGGGATATATAGGGCGCAGTTGGGGTTGCCCTGCTGTAGCGCCAAAAGTAAGCAAGCCCGTAATAAACAGCATTAAAAATGGAACCTGCTTATTTATTTACAGCAATGTAAACAGCTATCTCCAGCGATCAAGAGTAATTAACCACGGGTAAATGCAGTTGTTGAAAAACCCGTTTCTGATATTCGGTTAAAAGGCCAGTTCCCCCTCATCAAAAGGGGGAATTTTTATTGTACTCCCTTCCTTTAAAAAACTATAAGCAATTGGGCAAAAATGCCAGCTTAGTAATAATACCAACGCTGTTTATTAGTTAGTTAAATATGATTGTCGTTTTCAAAGCAGGTTGGCCAGGAGGGTTCACTATTGGTCAGCGTAAAACCTCTGACATTATACCTCCACTGCCCTGGTGGGTGTCTTCACCTAACAGCGACAATTTGGAATGCACCCTACCAAAAATTTCAGATGGAATAATATTTATAATTGGTATAACTTCACAAAAATTTATTATTACATGAGCTTAAGGAACCAATTGGGAGGAACCGGGGTGGCATTGGTTACACCATTTACTGCTGGCGAAGCTGTTGATTTTGAGGCATTGGGCAGGTTGATTGATTTTGTTATTGAACGTGGGGTTGACTACCTGGTTACATTAGGTACAACCGGCGAAACTGCCACACTTAGCGAAAACGAGAAAAAAGAAATTATTTTATACACTTACCAGAAGGCTGCCGGGCGTGTGCCGGTGGTGGTGGGTATTGGTGGCAACAATACCAATGAGGTAATAAAGGCACTGAAATCCTATCCGCTGGATGGAGCAATAGCCGTATTAAGCGCCAGCCCCTACTACAGCAAGCCTTCGCAGGAAGGTATATACCAGCATTATAAGGCGCTGGCAGCAGCCTCACCAAAACCAATAATATTGTATAATGTGCCGGGGAGAACAGCCAGTAACCTTACTGCTGCAACCACATTAAGGCTGGCACAAGTACCCAATATTGCCGGAATGAAGGAAGCAAGTGGCAATATGGTGCAGTGTATGCATATTCTCAGAGATAAACCGGCAGATTTCCTGGTAGTTAGTGGGGATGACCATATTACATTGCCATTAATAGCCTGTGGAATGGAAGGCGTAATAAGTGTGACGGCCAATTGCTTTCCTGCCGATTTTTCGCAGATGGTACGGCATTGTTTACAAGGAGACTTTGCAGCAGCAAGGCCATTGCATTATAAGTGCCTGGAAGGAAACGACTTGCTTTTTGCCGAAAACAATCCTGCGGGTGCCAAAGCATTTTTAACTGAACTGGGTATTATACAGAATGTACTCCGCTTGCCTTTAGTGCCGCTGAGCGAAGAAGTGTACAGCAAAGTGAAGGTATATCTTGCCGGCAAATAAAAAGTTAAGTGCTGGCAAACAAACCATAAAAAATACAAATGAAGCAATACTTACTGCTTTTAACAATATGCTGTACAGCAACTTTGCAGGCACAATACAAAGTGAAGCTTATTTTAAAAGACAGACCCGGGTTGCACCGGCAGGAGCAGGTATATGCAGCCGGAAGCTTTAACGGCTGGAACCCCGGCAGTGAGCAGCATAAGTTTGAAAACAAAGGCGATACAATACAGTTAAATTTGTTACTCCAGCCCAGTGTGTACGAGTTTAAATGTACCCGTGGCAACTGGCAAAAAACAGAGGGCGGCACCAACGGCAGCAACATCAGCAACCGCACAATAACGGTACAAACTGATACGGTCTTTTACATCAGTATCGGGGCATGGATGGATGATGCAGGTGCGCCCCCGCCACGAAAAAGTACAGCATCGGCTAATGTAAGCATACTCAGCGAATCTTTTTTTATGCC
Source organism: Chitinophagales bacterium (assembly GCA_031376295.1). GTDB lineage: Bacteria > Bacteroidota > Bacteroidia > Chitinophagales > Chitinophagaceae > Ferruginibacter. The sequence continues at coordinate 3,061 of JANMDL010000644.1, read as the reverse complement.
GCAGCTTAACCGCTACAGGCGGATATGGCTGTACCTGCCTGCAGGCTATGCAGCAGGCAATAAACGCTACCCTGTATTGTACATGCAAGATGGGCAAAACCTGTTTGATGAGTTAACTGCGCCTTATGGCGAATGGGGATTAGATGAATGCCTGGACAGCATGGTAAAAAAAGGCAGCAACGGCAGCATTGTGGTGGGTATTGACCATGGAGGTGATAAGCGCATGACTGAATACAATCCTTACAGTTTCAGAAATTTTGGAGAAGGCGAGGGCAGCAGTTACGTTGATTTTTTAGCAAATACATTAAAGCCATACATTGATAAAAATTACCGCACCCTTGCAGGTAAAGAAAACACGACTGTTGCAGGCAGTTCCATGGGGGGATTAATTGCAACCTATGCTGTGTTAAAATACCCGCAGGTATTTGGCGGTGCTGGTATTTTTTCACCTGCTTACTGGACGGCTCCACAGTTTGAAACATTTATTGACAGCCTGCCCGGTAAAATAAATGCCCGGTTGTTTTTTTATGCCGGGGAGCAGGAAAGTACCGAAATGGTGGCTGATATGGAACGCATAGCAGATAAGCTGGCACTTAAGTCAGATTATTTTATATACAGTGTAGTAGATAGTGATGGAAAACACAACGAACCCACCTGGCGAAAATGGCTGCCGGTTTTTTACCAGTGGATGTTTACTAACAGGGCTGAATAGCCGCAATAAAGCATGATTATACAGCCATGCTGAACCGTTTGCCCAGCCAGCTTTGTTTTACAGGAATAATCCAGTTACTCATCAGCTCAGCTTTTGTAAGCACGGTGTTGTTAAAATACAAGGTGTCAGGGTTTATAAAACCATTCTCAATGGCATGGGGCAGTTCCTGTAATGGTAGCAGGGTGATTTTTTCTTCTGCTGCAAAGGCCAGTAATTGCCTGTCAAAAAGGGTTACACCAAATTTTTCTTCCAACTGCTTCATTAAGCGTACTGAACTGTCGGTACTGCAGCCACTTACACCTGTGTGGCTTTCATCTGCCATTACTATAATGAAGCGGCCAAAAAACAACCGGGCATAGCCGGTTACGGTATCGCCATGGCTTTTCCAGCCGCCGGCAAATTCATTCAGTAATGCTTCCACCTGCAAAGCTTCATCCTGCAAAAAAAGCCGGTTGCATTGGTAAATCCACACCCTTGAGGATGGGCTGAAATTTTCCGGCAGTAAGTTTTTATATTCCATGTTCATACAAATAATATTATAATGATGCCGCCACTATTTCGGCAATATCAAGCACTTCAATATCGGCTTCTTTTTCATTGGTTTTTATTCCATCCGTCATCATGGTATTGCAAAAAGGGCAGGCCGCTGCAATCACTGATGCACCGGTTTCTATGGCTTCACTGGTACGTTCAAGGTTAATACGGACTTCACCCTTTTCTTCCTCCTTAAACATTTGTGCACCGCCTGCACCGCAGCAAAGCCCGTTGGAGCGGCAGCGTTTCATTTCCAAAAGAGCCACATCCAGCGCTTCCAGTACCTTGCGGGGTGCCTCATAAATATTATTGGCCCTGCCGAGGTAACAACTGTCGTGGTAGGTAATTTTTTTACCCTTAAACACACCGCCCTCAGCCAGTTTAATCTTTCCTTCATCAATCAGTTGCTGTAAAAAGCTGGCATGGTGTATCACTTCATAATTTCCACCCAGTTCAGGGTATTCATTTTTAAGTGTATTAAAGCAATGCGGGCAGGCCGTAACAATTTTTTTAATGCCGTAGCCATTCAGCAACTGTATGTTCTGGTAAGCCATCATCTGAAACATAAATTCGTTACCCGCCCTGCGTGCCGGGTCGCCGGTACACATTTCCTCCTTGCCCAGTATGGCATAGTTGATACCAACTTTGGTTAAAATAGTGGCAAATGCCTTAGTGATTTTCTGTGCCCGCTGGTCAAAACTACCTGCACAGCCCACCCAGAACAATACTTCCGGTGATTTGCCCTCACTTACCATTTGCGCCATCGTTGGTACATTCATATACAATAATTTTCAGTAAGCAAATGTACTGGTTCTTTGTTAAAAATGGTGGCGTTACAATTAGTTATACCAGATGTCAAAAAATGCGTGCCTTTTTGTACTTTTAACCAACGAAAATCTGTAGTTGAAAATTATGGGGTAGTAAATAGAAAAGTTTAATATGCAGGAGCCAGGGAGAAGGAAAAGTAAAAAAAACAATATTAATAATTTTCATTGATCTGATTGCAGCTAAGGCCAAACCTATAGGTAATTTCGGGATATCCGGTAACAATATCAAGAATGAAAGGAATAGTTTTTTATTTGTTAATTTCACCTACATTATTTAGTTGCAAGTCTGTTAACATGAATCAGACCAACGTAGTTAAATCCATTTATGGCAAATGGAGATTAATAACAAATACACCCACGCTTAATTATCCGGGCATTTCCTTTGAGGAAGATAAGACTGCTGTTTTTAGCAGTTTTGGCGATACAATATATTATTTTGCATACAAGCTGAAAGGGGATGATTTGATATTGGTTGATGGCAAAAAAAAGCTAAGTCATAATGTAATAGCAAAACTAAGTCCAGACAGTCTGGTATTTAAAAATTTGTTAGAGCATTTGACCCAACAAGTGTACATAAAAGAAAAATAGGGGTATCTCCCTTGTTGGCTTTACAACTTTGCCTCAGTATTTCCAGGTTACATAATATCCAACAGCAGCCACGCCACAACATAATAATTCCACAGTGTAAGGATAGTTACAAATAAGGCATTACTTTTGGGCATATTAATTTTGAGTGAGAAAACTGTTTGCTACAATAACAAACTGGGAACAATGGCCATTTAAGCTTTTGTATGCGCCCATCAGCATTTTCTGGCTGGGCTACATTATCCGTGCAAGGGCGGTATGGTTTTTTACGCCCAGCAATCCCGGTCTTACTTTTGGCGGTATGGAGGGCGAACCCAAAAAGGAAATGTACGATTTGCTGCCGCCGGGCTTTTATCCGGCAACTTTTAATGTGCTGCCCGGTGAAGCAATGACATCTATACAG
>JANMDL010000641.1:0-1539 GCA_031376295.1 Chitinophagales bacterium | reverse complement strand
CAATTGTATTTCTGCAGCAACTCTAACTTCATCACTAACAACTACGCCACCGGCTTCTGTTAAGCCACTCCAGGTAAGGCCAAAATCTTTACGGTTTATTTTGCCGTTAATTGTAAAACCTGCTTTGGTATTGCCATACATGTCTTTTACAATACCGCCAAACTCAACCGATAATTTTACATTTTTGGTTACATCACGAATGGTAAGATCTCCATATAATTCGTAAGAACCATCACTGTCAACATTCTCTGTTTTTGTTGCTTCAAATTTTATCTGCGGAAATTTTTCTGCATCAAAAAAGTCAGCACTTTTCAGGTGAGCATCTCTTTGCTCGTTGTTGGTAGATATAGAATTTACATCAGCCGTAAAACTGATTTTGGCTTTATTAAAGTCTTCATCTTCGGTTTGAGCCAATACAGTAAAAATATCAAAACTACCTGTAACATTGGTAATCATCAGGTGTTTGATTTTAAATTGTACTTCGCTGTGTGTGGGATCTAATGCCCAGGTTTTGGTTGCCATAATTTTTAATTTTGATGTAAGTTAATAATTAATGTTTAAACATTGATAATTTGTTATCAATTTATTGTTAATAAAAAATCCCGTCTGGCAATAGGCTAGACGGGATTCTATACAGACTCTTAAAAGAAACTATTTGTTCCCCTCAAACTCCCTGCGGATGATATTTAATGCTGCTCCTGCTTTAAACCACTCAATCTGCTGTTCGTTGTAAGTATGATTTACATTGATAGTATCGGAAGTTCCATCAGTATGGTTGAATACCATTTGCAATTGTTTGCCGGGTATAAAATCAGTTAAGCCAATAATATCAATGCTATCATCTTCCTGTATCTTGTTGTAATCTTCCTTATCAGCAAAAGTCAATCCCAACATGCCTTGCTTTTTTAAATTGGTTTCATGAATACGGGCAAATGATTTTACAAGCACAGCACGAACACCCAGAAACCTTGGCTCCATAGCTGCATGTTCTCTTGAAGAACCTTCGCCATAATTTTCATCACCTACAACTACAGAACCCACGCCAGCGGCTTTATACGCCCTTTGTGTGCCGGGCACTGTTCCATATTCGCCGGTCAATTGATTTTTTACATTGTCGGTTTTTTCGTTGAAGAAATTCAATGCACCAATCAGCATGTTGTTGCTGATATTATCCAAATGGCCACGAAATTTTAACCAGGGGCCTGCCATAGAAATATGATCGGTAGTACATTTTCCTTTTGCCTTGATTAAGAGTTTCAATCCTTTTAAATCTGTTCCTTCCCATGCTTTAAAAGGCTCCAGTATCTGTAGCCTGTCCGATGTTGGGGAAACCAATACTTCTACTTTACTACCATCTTCAGCGGGGGCCTGAAAGCCTGCATCTTCCACTGCATAACCTTTAACCGGCATTTCAATACCCAGTGGTTCTTCCAGTTTAAATTTTTCTCCTTTATCGTTGGTTAAATAATCGGTAAGCGGATTAAAAGACAGCGAACCCGCAATGGCCAGAGCAGTTGTGATTTCAGGCGAAGCCACAAA
>JANMDL010000639.1:0-6879 GCA_031376295.1 Chitinophagales bacterium | reverse complement strand
CGCCATGATCCTCGACGACAGCTGCTGACATTCCGAGCAAGCTCTTTGTCTTATTCCGGAAGAAGCCTGTGCAATAGTATGATAAAAACCGGGTTCAGTCATTGTGATTTTTTATTGTGGGATACTCTATCCAAATGCAATTAAGGCGATAGCTCCAATGGCCAGTATGATGCCAAACCAGTTTATAGCAGACAATCTTTCTTTAAAAAGCAGCCATGCCATAACTGAACTGAAAAGTACGATACCCATATTGTTGATAGGGATAATGGCAGAGCTGTTGCCGCTGTAATTGCCCAAAACCCTCACCAGGCACCAGATGGAAAAATAATTGGGAATACCGATAAGGATACCTGCAAAGATTGCTTTTGGTTGGAGTGTTGTTTTTTTTAATACAAGCTGTACCAGCAGAATGATAAAGCCGATGATAAAGGCGGTTGCAAAACAGGTGATGAGGTAGGCATTTTTATTGCCTTCGTTGAGGTAGGTTTGTTCAGTATATTTTATCAGTGTGTCCAGCAGGCCGCTGCCAAAAAACAACACTACCGGCAGTATCAGTAAGAGGGATACTGTTTTTCTTGAAGTCTTGGGTTCATTATTTTTTCCTGCAGGGTAACAGGTAAGTATAACTGCCAGTAATGCCACTGCAATACCTGCAATTTTAAGCCAGGTTGCTTTTTCGTGGTAGAGAAAAATGGAGAACAGGAAGGGGATGACTAAGGAAAGCTTATTGGCTACTGACGCTACTGCCACGCCAATTTTTTGGGCAGTGAAGCCAATGATGTTGAATAGTACAATAAAAAGCAATCCCATTACCAGGGCCCAGCCAATCCAGTTGCTTTGCAGGTTTGCCGCAGTAAAAGGAAAAGCGCCGTTTACGATGGAGCCTGTAATTACACAAACCAGGTAGTTGAATACAATGGCCTGGAATATGCTGATGCGGTACCTTTCGCATACTTTAAATGCAAGGGTAAGGTAAGAGCTGAGTATGATGCTGCCTGCGAGGAAGTACATGCTTGATTAGTTGATTAGTTGATTGGTAAAAAAGTGAATACAGTCCGTGCCGTAAGTTTGTTGTTGTGATGGCTGTTGCTGCAGCACAGGCGCATCTACGCCATGTTGAATAAAAAGTGTTGTATTGGTAATAACCCTTGCCTCATCCCACAATCCGCTGCTGATAAAGCTTTGCAGCAGCTTTGCTCCGCCTTCCACCAAAACACTGGTGAGGTTTAACTGGTACAATTTGTCCAGTAACGGAGCAATTGCATCACCCGGTTCTGTTTTGTAATAGCGGATATTACCTGTTTCCTTTTCATCAGTATAGTTGAAAATGATCGTTGGAGCCTGGTTGTCAAAAATGTGCAGGTTACCGGGCAGATTGGTACTGCCGCCAGCAATTACCCTTACTGGATTTTTTCCGGGCCATAACCTTGCAGTTAATTGCGGGTTGTCTGTGATGGCAGTATTGGCCCCCACCATTATAGCCGCTTCCTCACTGCGCCAGCGATGCACCAGCCGGTTGGTAATGTTGTTGCTGATAGCTGTTCTTTCGCCAGTGGCGGCTATTTTACCATTGCCGCTCTGTGCCCATTTTAAAATAACATAGGGCCGCTTCTTTATGTGGAATGTCAGGAATCGTTTGTTCATTTCTTTGCATTCCTGCTCCAGCACACCGGTTACAACCTTGATACCTGCATTGGCCAGTTTTGTAATACCACGACCATTTACAGCTTCAAATGGATCCATACAGCCAATAACTACTTTCTTTATTCCCTTGTTGATGATCAAATCGGCACAGGGTGGTGTTTTGCCAACATGTGCGCAGGGCTCCAGGCTTACGTACAAAGTGGCAGCGGGTATCATTGCCTGTTTATCTGCCGGTACACTGTTGATGCACATTACTTCAGCATGTGCCTGGCCATAGGGTTGGGTATAGCCTTCACCAATAATCACCCCCTCATGCACCAGTACGGCACCTACCATGGGGTTAGGAGCCGTAGTGCCTGCGCCAAAAGTGGCCAGTTGCAGGCAACGTTGCATATAACTGTTGTGAATGGGCATTGGCTGCAAAAGTAAGGTGTATATGGCTTATACAGGGCAGGAAGTTGTAAGTTTGCCGCCATGACGGTAAAAACTGTTTTTGATGGTTTTATGGGGCGGCTGAAAGCGATTTATTCAGCGGGTGAGGCGGCGGCTGTTGCGGACAGAGTTTTTGAACTGGTGGTGGGCATGGGCAAACCTGCTGTGATGATGAATCCGCAGATTGAGATTGGAGATGAAAAAATTGCGTTGCTGGAACAGCATTTAGCTGAACTGCTTACATATAGACCTGTTCAATATGTGCTGGGGGAAGCATGGTTTTATAAAATGAAATTTATGGTGAATGAACAGGTGCTGATACCGAGGCCTGAGACGGAGGAATTGGTGGAATGGTGTTTTAGGGAAGTTGGGAATAAGGAATACAGAAGTGGGAATGATGAAGTGGGAATTACGAATGATAAAGTTGGGATGCGCAAGGAAACTGCGCCAGTTGATGCAGCCATTCCACATGCTTTATTCGTCAGTCGTAATTTATTAGATATCGGTACAGGTAGTGGTTGTATTGCTATTACGCTTAAAAAGGAGCTGCCTGCAATGGCTGTTACCGGGATTGATATTAGTGAAGGTGCATTGCTGGTGGCCCGTAAAAATGCAGTTGATTTGGGTGCTGCAGTTTATTTTATGCAGTTTGATTTTTTAGATGAAGGCCAGTGGCATCTCCTGCCGCAGTTTGATGTGATTGTGAGCAACCCGCCCTATATTCCGCTCAACGAAAAAGCAATATTAGACAGTAATGTTACTGCGTATGAGCCGCATACAGCTTTGTTTGTGCCTGACAATGCCCCCTTGCTTTTTTATGAAAAAATTGCCCGTTTCGGTATGGAGCATTTAAGACCCGGTGGTTTTATTATGGTGGAGACGCATGAAGATTATGCACAGCAAACTGCTGAATTGTTTATAGAGAACTACACAACAGTTGTCTGCAGGGAAGATATATCAGGCAAGGAAAGAATGGTGATGGCTGTCCTTTAATTGGGATCCACACTCAGCGAAGCACCTGCCGCACCGGCTCTTTTGGCTGCTGTCATAATACCCACTACTTTGTTGATGGAAACTGCCGTATCTGCGTTGATAACCACCGATTGTTTGTTAAGTGTATCTTTTTTGCCAATCATCCTTGCAAGGTAGCTTTCCAAAGAGTCATATTTTACATATTGCTGCCCCACGTAAGTTGTGCCGTCTTTTTTAATGCTTACTACAAGGCTTTGTTTTGCCTTTGTGTCGCTTTTGCTTTTTGGGTTGGTTACCTTTATCACATTGGGGTTGGCCAGTGTGGAAATAATCAGAAAGAAGAACATCAGGATGAACAGGATATCGTTCAGTGGGCCCATGTCCACTTCCTCATGATCATGTTTTTTATATCGTTTATGTAAACTCATGCCTGTAAATTAATGGTTGGGTTATCTTGTTGGTTCCTGTAAAATATCCATAAATTCTGCGCTGGCTGCTTCCATTTTGTTTTCAATTTTACCAATCTGGTTATTGAGGATGCTGTACCCCAGGTAAGCAAGTATGCCAATAATCAGCCCGGTTGCCGTGGTAATCATCTTTATATAAATACCATCGGCAATAGTGTTGGGTGTAAAGGAAGTGGTAGCTGCAATGCTTTTAAAAAGATCGAGCATGCCTATTACCGTACCAAGAAAGCCAAAAAGCGGCGCCACCCTTGATATGATGGATAAGATACTTAAGTTCCGCTCCATCTTATACATTTCCAGCATGCCCACATTCTCCATGCTTTTTTCAATGGCATCTATGGGTTTACCTATGCGCTGTATACCTTTGTCAATCATTCTTGCCACGGGGTTGTTGGTGTTTTTGGCCAGGCTTCTGGCCGATGAAATATTGCCGGTAACAATATTATCCCTGATAATGCTCATGAAATTTTCCTCTATCTTACCGGTCTTGCGCAGGTAAATCATACGCTCAATAAAGAAAAAAACGGCCACTACAAACAGCAGTGCCAGTGGAATCATCAGTACACCACCCTTGGCCAGTGTGCCAATTGTATTTTCAAATTTTGGCAATGCTTTTGCTGCTGAGTCAACCTGTAAAAGAATATCAAACATAATTCCTGATTTTTTCCTGGTTTAGTAAAATTTATCTTATCAATTAAATTATCGTGCCAAAAGTAACACTTGTTGCAAGTAAACGGTAATTTTTATAAAATGCTGCTTAAGGAAATGTTAATGTTTGCTGAGACAAGTGAAAGTCGCCCCTTTTTATAAACGGAAATGATTCCAGGATAGTCAGGGATTGTTTTAACCTTTTTTGGATATATATAAATATTTCCTTACTTTTATTTTTAAACATTGTTAATTAATAACCTGATAACCCATAATTGCAATATGAAAAATAGATCAATAAGCCGGTTGTTGCTTGCATTATCGTTTGTTTCATTAGTTTTTTTTGGATGCCGAAAGGAGATTTCCGACCAATATGGGAGTACCAAGCTTACAGTTTCGGTATTGAACAGTAAGGTTAACAACTGGCTTGACAAACAGCAAGCGCAGGCAGGAGTAGGGCGAAAAGAGAAAATAAAGCAATTGCAGCAAAGTCTTGATTTTGAAAAATTACATATTGAGGCATTAAGTGCAGATGAGCAGTTGATTATTGTGCCGGTTAAAAACGAGTACAAAACAGTAAACAATCAAGACAGGCCGGTGTCAAATACAGCTGTTTTTATACTGGATAAAACGGGTGAGGTAAGGAAAGGAAATGTGATGCAGTATACTTCGGGTATTGCAGATGGCAACAATAGTTTTTCTGATAATACAATCACCAAAATATACAATCGCCAAAAGATTGATTACAGCGGCAAATTTACCCTGCTTTCGGTATTTGACAGGTTTGAGTATGAGCTTACGTATAAAAACGGCAACCTGCTATCCACCGGGTATATGCAGCCTAATGCTACGGCTAATGGACGCACCAGCTCCTGCATCGCCTGGTACTTAGTTACTACCACTTTTTACAGCGATGGCAGTCAGGAAACCTCCGAAACCTTCCTGGGTACTACCTGCTACGAAAGTGGTTGCTACCCCAATGACCCCAACCTGCAAAGTTTGGATTGTATTGAGCCGGGGAGTGGTAATGGAGGGGATGCGGTTGTCATGCTTACATCAATTGTGGAGGTAGATTCTGTTGTAAATAGTTTGACGGATACCTGTTTGAGAGCAGCTTTTAATATGTTGACTTCCGGGAAATTAAAGAACCAGCTAAATAAATTATATCAGGAAACTTTTGTTGGTATCGGGAAAAAACATAATTTAGAAATAGTACAAGTGCCTCATATATATGTTAATGGTGTTGAAGTTGCATCAGCCTCTCATGTTAAATCGAATGATGCAAATACATGGGTAATTGAAATGAGCGGCAGCTTAGATTACTATCCATTAGAGATATTTGGCAATATGATTTCACATGAAATGGTACATGGATTTCTCCAAATGAATAATCTTGATTTTACTATTGGTTCAGTTTTTGCTGATTCGCATAAAGAAATGCTTGACAGGTGGATTATTCAAACAAAAGAATTATTAACAGAAGCGTTTGGTATGCCAGCAAACGACGCATTGGCATTATCGCTTACAGGATATGACGATGTATTAAGAGATAGAGTTACCGGTCAATTTAAGCAGGGTATGTCAGATTGGATAGCTTCAAAATATTCAATAAATCTTAATCAAGCCGAACAAATTTCTGACCAGTATTTTAATAAATTGAAAGGAACTGTATGTCATTAAGCCTAAATAGTATAAATAAATTATTCATGAAAATTACACTATTTCTTTTGATTTTATCTGCCGGGCACAATAACTTGTTCTGCCAGTTGCCTGCCTCAAAAAATGAAAAAATAGATTCGGCCGACTATAAAGCCAGGCTGAAATTTAATTTCGTAGCCAATTATTTTGTAGCCAAAGAATTAGATAAGCAAAAAATTGAAAAAGAAAATTTCATTAAATATTATGCTATACAGTTTTATCTCGACAGTAATTTAAACAGTAGTGATTTTTTCGTAAGGGGAGAAATTGCACCCAAACTGATGGTGGGATTAAAAAACGCAATCATTGAAACCACAGACAGTTTAAAGCGCAGAAGTACTGATATGAGCAAATTAAAGGCAAAGATTGTTTATATTCCGTTAATTTACGTAAGCAGGCCCAATGAAAGTAAACCTGCTGTGGCTGTTTTGTCTGAATCAGATGTTTTCAGTATTTTTAGTATGCCCAATGCCTGCCCTCCGCAAACTGCAGGATATTTTTATATGCCTGAAAATTTCATCATTTTAAACCCTTTAACATATAATAACCCGCCTTTGATGAATAATTGGAGTAAGGTTAAGTTTATAAAGAAAGCTGGTGATGATGAGTGAATAAATTGGGTTGGTAATGCTGACTCATCTGCGAAAAAATTATATGGTGAATAAGGAAGATAGTAAAGGGGTTAAATTGTCAATGAATAAAATATGAAAAAGAATATGAGTGTAATTTTACTTGTATTGAGCAGCACTATATTTTCTTAAGCGGTTAACAAATACGCTTTTACCAGGAGAGGCAGTTCTTGACTGAGCATTCTTTTACAAAATCAATGATAATACAGGCATTATTCTAAATATTCTGTGTGTCGGTGTAACCTTACTGACGCACCTGCTTTAGCCCATAAGTATTATACTGGCGAAAAAGGGACAAAATGTAACTAAGAGTATTTGTTAACCGCTTAAGAAAATATAGTGCTGCTCAATACAAGTAAAATTACACTCATATTCTTTTTCATATTTTA
>JANMDL010000583.1:0-12559 GCA_031376295.1 Chitinophagales bacterium | reverse complement strand
GTTGATGAAACTAAATGCCTGGTTTACCCGGTTTGACTGGTTTGTGTGCATGGGTGGCGATCAGACCTTGTTTGTAACAGCGGCACTTTTCACTAAAACTGGGGGCTATGATAATAACATGCTGATAATGGAAGAATATGAATTTTGTACGAGGGCAAAGAAACTGGTACGGTATAAAATATTTGCTGATGCAGTACTCATTTCTACCCGTAAATATGATGGACGTGGCTGGTGGCAGGTGCAGCGGGCCAATTACAAAGCGGTGCAACTATATAAAAAGGGAGCCCGGCAAAAGGAGATAGTTGAAACCTACCGGCTGATGCTTCAAAAGAAAGCCTAAAAAAAGCAGACTAATTGCAATGACGAAACGGTATATAAACGGCATACAACAGGTGGGCATAGGCGTTACAAATGCAGAAGATGCTTTTGACTGGTACCGTAAAATTTTCGGGATGGACATACTGGTATTTAAAGATACTGCTACCGCAACGCTGATGAAGCGTTACACCGGCAACGAGGCATACCAGCGCAATGCCATACTGGCCATGAACCTGCAGGGTGGCGGTGGGTTTGAAATATGGCAATATACCACCCGGGAACCAGCATTGCCTGCAACACAGTCATTACTTGGCGATTTTGGTATTTTTTCGGTAAAAATAAAATGCAGAGATATTCAGTCAACTCATGCTTCGTTTAAATCAGCCGGGGTAAATTTGATAACGCCGGTAGCAAAGCATCCGTATGGCTGCAGCCATTTTTTTGTGCAGGATAAGTACAATAATTTTTTTGAAGTATTTGAAGCTGCAGAATTTTTTTCGCAAACAAAAGATGCAACTGCGGGCGTGGCTGGCGTGCTTATAGGCGTAAGCAATATGGAAAGCTCAGTTGCTTTTTACAAAAATGTACTGGGCTATTCGGATGTGCTTTACGAGGGAGAAGGCCGCTTTGCTGACTGGGCAACTGTTCCGGGTGGTGAACATCATTGCAAAAGGGTATTACTGGGGCGCAATGAAAAAATAACAGGGGCTTTTGGAAAATTACTCGGCAGCACTATCATCGAACTGGTGCAGACAACAGGCAGGCAGGCGGTGAAACTATATGAAAATCGTTACTGGGGCGATCCGGGTTTTATACACGTATGTTTTGATATTAATGGCATGGAAGCGCATGAAACTATCTGCTGGGCTGCAGGCTATCCGCTCACCGTAAATAGCCGCAATAGTTTTGGAATGGGCAAGGCTGCCGGGCATTTTGCTTATAATGAAGATCCTGATGGCACGTTGATTGAATACGTAGAAACACATAAAGTACCCATCCTTAAAAAACTGGGCTTGTACCTTAATCTTAAAAATCGTAACCCCGAAAAGCCATTGCCCGACTGGGTGGTAAAATGTTTGCGTTTCAGCAGGGTAAAATAAAAATTTACAGTAAATTAATGGGTTAATCTTCAAACTGGTGTTTTACCTGTGTGTATGCCCATGCGCAAAATGGCAGCACCGGCAGCAGCAGCCAGCTTAATGAATTTTTTGTAATAAAATACGCCGCAAAGCTGAGCAGTATCAGGTAAACCGGGTATATTAAAAAAAGCAACCCCGTCATTACAGAATCAAAATGATCGAATGGAGCAGCCTTTTTAAGTGCAAAATTCTTTAAGGGAAGATACAGCGGTGCATGCAGCAACCAGCCTGCAACAGCAGGAATAAAAAGCAGTATTTGTTTTGCTATGGAAACTGAAACATGGAAGGTTGATTTTATCAGCGCCCTGTTATTTTTATCAATTTCTTTTACTAGTTGTTGCAGTTGAGTATTCAATTGTGCATTAAAGGAGGCGATGCTTTTGCCATGTCCGTTATCAGTTGGTACATCAGCAGCAGTAATACATTTACCAAAACCAAGCTTAATGTTTTTGCCGAAACAAAGGAAGCTGCTGTAGTTGATGCCAGTAGGCAAAACCTTCAGGGGAATGCCTTCCTCCCAACTGCTGAGCGCCAGCCTGGCTGTGCCTTTCATCAGCGGCCTTAAATGCCATTCATTAATACATCGGCCTTCACAAAAAATCAATACAATGCCATTTTGTTTAAATATCTCCCTGCACTTATCAAAAGTGGTGTAGTTGTGTTCGAGGTTTTCAACCCCTTCAGTTACCCGGTACACGGGGAGAATATTCAGCGAAGCCAGCAGCCTGGCAATAAAAGGTTTTTTAAAAGCATCGCCACGGGCCAGGGAATACACCGGTTTTTTAAAAAGGGTGGTCAATATAATGGCATCAAAAAAAGAATTGGGATGATTGGCTGCAATGAGAAGTGGCCCGTCAAGCTCCAGCATTTCTTTGTGAGAGATACGGATATGCCTGCAGTAAATTAAAAATGCCAGCCGGGCCGGGAACTTCAGAATCGAAAAAAGCAATGTGATATTTTTTTTGAAGATAAGGATATTTACAGTCACCCGTATATGTGATTGGTGATTTACCCGTGTAAGCTTAATTTTAACAAAAAATAAATATGAAAAAAATACTGATGATGCTCACTTCTATGCTGGTAATTACGGCAATTCATGCACAAAAAAATCCTAAGAAACCTGCGGTAAAAGTAAAGCCGCTAATTGCCAATGGTATTTATTACATTGTAAATGCTGGCAATGATAAAGCGATGGAGCCGGGCGGTATCAGTTCGGGTATGAATGTTTTTTGCCAGGCTTTTGAAGACGGTAAAGACGGGCAGCAATGGGATGTAAAGTGGAACGGCAAACATTACTTAATAATGCCCCGTGGCAGAAATGATCTTTTTTTACAACCACATCCCGGAGTTAAAGAAGCTACGGCCATCATCAGCATCAATATGGGTAATGGGGGCCCTGCATTGGCCATTACCGCTACAGCCGACTCAACTGTGTTTGTTATCAAATGCCTTATGAACGGCGGCACTAATTTCTTTTCGGAAGTCATCGGCGGTGAAACACAACTGCACAATACGCACAAGCAAATGGGTGCAGTGGCTACCTGGCGTTTTATGCCGGTAAAAGATTGATACAGTTTAAATTTTATACTCACCCTTAGCAGAAAGTGACAGTTAGTTTAAGGTTGAAAGTTCAAAGTTGTTGCTCAGAGTCCATCGCTTAGTGCTGAACTTTGATCTTTTCAACTTTGAACCTTTACACTCTCCACTATCAGCAGCACCCACCGCCATCATAAAACCAGGTACTTGCTGAAATAAAAATATCATCCCTGTCCAATGTGGCCAAAGCACCGCCTGTTTTGTCGCATACTGCCAGTGGTTGGTTGGGCAGCAGCACATGTCCCTTGTTATCGTCAAAGCATTCGGCATCACCATAGTAAATGGCTGTTTTGCCGGTAAACACACAAGGTCCATCAGCAGGCATTGGGTCTTTAATGGCACACACTTCCACACTTTCGATATACAGCAATTCGTCTGTAGCATAATGTTTGGGGTCGAGTATGCGGTACGGTCGTTTGGCTCTTATTTCAATAGTGCCAAAGCCGGTATCAGTAAGCATTTTCACATATTCCTTTAGTGTAATGGAGCCGCTGAGGCACAATGCCCTCAACCTTTCATCGTTGCGCAAACCCTCGTTGATGGGTTGTTCGCAAATAGGGTCGCTCATCACCAGGCGGCCACGGGGTTTCAGTACCCGGTACATTTCGGCCAATGCCAGTTTCAGTTCCTCCTGCTTAAAAATATTGAACAGGCAATTTTGTGCTGCCACATCAATACTGTTATCTGCCACGGGCAGGTTAAGTGCATCGCCTTTGAGCAGGGTAACAAAATCACTTTTAAACCAGGGATTCAGGGCTTCGGCTTCCACAAAATTATTTTTACTGGCAGTGAGCATTTCATCCACCACATCTACACCCACTACGCCGCCTGCCTGCCTGCTGAAATAAGCAAACTGTAAAAGCTCCATGCCACCACCTACACCCACGTACAAAATACGGGGATCATTCACCAGGTCACGGGGATGCACCGTGCTGCCGCAGCCGTAATTCATCTGCTGCATCCGCACAGGTATGTCCAGCCCGGGCAATTGCCATATTGGGGTAGTGGTGCAGCAAAGGCCCACCTGCGGGTTTTCGGCTGCTTCTTTATATACGTTTCTCGTTGTTTCTAAATACGCTGTTGACATGATTGAGTTTATTAAATGCTAAAAATTAAAGCTGATCTTTTATCGCCTGTGGTAAATCTTTTTCTTCATCTATATCAGTAAGGGTTTGCAGCAGTGAAAAAGTATAGTTATGTTCTTTTAAAATTTTTACTGTTTCATCTTTTACCGTACTGGTACTCCACCTTATATTTTCAAAAACAGCTGGCAGCATTTTTTTCAATCCCAATAAATAATAACCGCCATCTGCCGCCGGGCCTATCACCGCATCTTTTTGTTCCAGTGCATTAAATGCTGCAATCAAAACAGGAGCAGTAAGCTCGTAGCAATCGCTGCCGATAATAATTACTTTCTGGTGTCCTGCTGCGAATACATAACTAAAGGCATTGCTGATGCGGCTGCCCAGGTCGGTACCGCCCTGTTGCTTTTTAATAATATTGTTGCCCTGCCATAAGTCATCCTGCACAATATCATCAGTATAATAAACATACACGGGTATGGTACTGTTTTGCACCAACGAATACGTATGCTGAAGCAGTATTCTGTATATCGCCAATGCCTTTTCATCGCCCATTGTAACTGCCAGTCTTGTTTTTACCTTGCCATATTGCGGGTGCCGCACAAATATAATAACCGCACAGGCAGCGGGAACAACTGTGCGGTTATTTGCCGATATATTAATCTGTTGATTTGTCAATGTAAGCTTACCTGCTTTTTTTGTACTACTTACTTATTTCTCCTCCGCAACTGCTGCCTGCACCAGCGGTACAACCATAGCAATGCTGGTTTACCACAATATCACGACTTGTGAGCAAGTCATAATTAAAATCACTCAAATGCCTGCTGCCGCAGCTCACTTTCATATCCAGCATCTGGTTAAAGTCACAATCGTACAAATATCCATCCCAGCTTACCGAAATAGTATTGCGGCACATTACACCCATTGCTGCCGATGGGTTAAAGGCGGCAGTCAGTTTCTCCATATACTTTTCGTAGTTGCCGCTCTCCAGCAAATAATCTAAGTAACGGCTGATGGGCATATTGGTAATGGCAAACAAGTGATTAAAATGTATGCCGAAATCCTTCATCAATGCCTCCTTAAATTCTTTTTCCAGGGCTTCTTGTGCCGGTGGTAAAAATGCACCAGCAGGATTGTACACTAAGTTCAATGTAAGCCCTGAACCTTCTTTGCCATAGCCTTCGGCATTAAGCATTTGCAGGGCTTTGATGCTGTCTTCAAAAACACCATCGCCACGCTGGCGGTCCGTTCTGCCTGCAGTATAAAAGGGTAGTGAAGAAACCACCTCAATATTGTGCTGCTTAAAATATTGCGGCAGGTCGTTAAAACGTTTATTGGCTAAAATAATAGTGAGGTTACAACGCACTATTATGTGCTTCCCCAGTTTTTTTATCTCCTCCACAAACCACCGGAAGTCGGGGTTTAGTTCCGGAGCACCGCCAGTTAAATCAACCGTATTGATTGAACTGCCTTTCAAAACATCTAAGCAGAGCTGCATTGTTTCACGGGTCATTATTTCCTTTCTGTCTGGCCCTGCATCCACATGGCAATGCCTGCAAACCTGGTTGCACATCTTGCCCACGTTCACCTGGAAAATGTCAATGCCTGTGGGCTTTAATGGGTACATGCCCAATGTTTCCAGTTGCTGTTGAAACGGTACCAGTTTAAAAGCATCATCGTGATTAACACCATGCTCCAGTATCTCTATTTGCTCCCTGCTATCGGCTAAAATATTACCGCTTGCTTTTAAAGATTTCATTTTTTTTAATTAGCTGATTAGCTGATGGGCTAATTAGCTGATTTACTTGGTTTGTTAGTTTTTGTATATTGACAGACTACTTTTTCAAATTTTGATGGCGCATCCTGTTTAGTAAATCCGTTGATTCATTCATCAGCTAATCATCGGATTATCCCATCAGCACATCATCAAATCACATTGATATCCCCTTCACCTTATTCATCATCTGCACCCCATGCACCAAAGCCGCACCGCCCTTAATAGCTGCTGCCACATGCACTGCTTCCATCATCTGTGCTTCGCTGTAGCCTTTTTCGTACGCATCGCTGCTGTAGGCATAAATACAATAAGTTCATTGTACCGCATGCGCCACTGCAAGGGCTATCAATGATTTTTCTTTGGCAGTTAATGCACTGTCTTTAAACACTTCTCCATACCAATCGAAGAACTTGTCCGCCATAGGCTTTTGAAATTCGCCGATTTTGCCAAATTTTGCAAGGTCTGCTTCGTTGTAATAATGATTGTCCGCCATTTTAATCAGTTATTTGGTTAATTTGCGATGAAGATAATAAATAATAGTATGCACCAAATAATATTACTGCAACTGCAAGATACATACGTTTTTTTGCAGCAACATGGTTTTGACAAGGCAAAAACTGGCATTGTGCTGGGCACAGGTTTGGGAGATTTTGTTAATCATTTAACCATTGAAAAGCAGCTTTCCTACAACGAAATACCCAATTTTCCTGTATCTACGGTAGAGTTTCACAAGGGCAATCTCATTCTCGGTACTATAAATGGGCAAACTGTAATGGCCATGCAGGGGCGTTTTCATTATTACGAAGGCTACAGCATGGCAGAAATAACCTTTCCCATCCGGCTGATGAAAATGCTGGGTGTGGAGCAGCTTTTTTTGAGCAATGCTGCCGGTGGCATGAACCCTGCACTCAAAAAAGGTGAACTGGTAATTATTGAAGACCACATTAATATGCAAAGCGAAAACCCACTGCGTGGATTGAACGACAATGCATTCGGGCCACGGTTTCCGGATATGAGCCGGCCTTACAACAAGGCACTGAGTGATAAAATAGCTGCAGCTGGTGCAAAGCTGGATGTAGGTTTTGCAACCGGTGTGTATGTAGCCGTAAATGGCCCCAACCTGGAGACAAGGGCCGAGTACCGTCAACTGCGTGCTGCCGGTGCGGATATGGTGGGCATGAGTACCGTGCCCGAAGTGATTGTGGCCAACCAAATTGGCCTGCCTTGTGCTGCAGTGAGTGTTATCACTGACGAGTGCGACCCGGATGATTTAAAACCGGTAGACATTGCGGAGATTATTGCGGTGGCGGGACTAGCAGATAAAAAGTTGAGTAAGGTATTTGCGGAAGTGATTGGGGGGTGATTGGTAAAGAAAGGGTGTTAACGAAGATTATTTAAATGAAATCCTGTTCACAAAAAATACTATTGCGAAAACTTAGGAAGCCCAACTGTTTTTAATATGTGGTTTGCCTTATCAACTTTTTCCTTGAATAATCCTTTTTCAAGATATTTATCAAGTGTTTTGTCAACTTTCAGAATAGTTGGCTTTTTTGTATTATTTTTTATCCTTTTCATGGTGTAAAGTTACTGTTTTTTTCGTTTAACCAAAAATGCCTTAAAATCTTTCCTTTTTTCAAACCGAACCCAATTATTTTCATTTGTAAGCCCAAAAACCTCAAAGTCAGCTTTAATTTCTTCTAGATTATTAGTGATTCCAATCCTGTAGAGCCTGGTTCTGGCAGCAGTACTTCCCGAAGCAAAAATTATAGCATCAGGGAATTTTTCCGTAAATGAATAGAGAGTTGCTGCCACAGTAGCTAAAACCTTTTCACTATCACCGTTATTTGTTACAATCGTGTCGTCAATGTCTCCAGTTGTTTCATCTTTATCACCAAAGCCCAGGTTATAAAAATTATGTAAATGAGTTTCACTGTAAATGACCAATTTGGAAATTTTTCCTTTACTTCCTTCACTTGCAAATTCATAAACCATAGATGTAGCACCAATTACTACCGGATACTTTTTTAGTGTTCATACAGGTAAAAGTAATAATAAATTTATTTGGATTTGCAGTATACACTTTTTCTTTGTATAAATTATCCCCAATAACCTCTGAAGTAATTAAAGCTATTGGGTTTCGTTTTTCATACCTGCACCGTTACTCATATTTTCAAAGTCAATATGTATCTGAAAAAAACATCAAGCTTGAATATGCTTTGTGGAAATTATTGGTTGACTGAAAGTTTAGAGCACACAATACAACTGCAATTTATTCCCTGCTCCACCTCCACTATTTTCTATACCTTTAATCCAAATTATTCTGCATGAGAAAGTATTTTCTTTTCCTGTTGGCATTGCCCATTTGTTCCATCGCCCAGCAAACCCAAAAGCCTCCTTTACATGGAAAGCACTGGATGGCCATTACGGGTAAGCCTTTGGCAGCCACAGCAGGAAGTATGATTTTTCAAAAAGGCGGTAATGCGGTGGATGCTGCCTGTGCCATGCTGGCGGCTACCTGCACCATGTGGGATGTGCTGCATTGGGGCGGCGAAACACAGGCACTCATCTACAATCCCAAAACAAAACAGGTAATCGGCATCAATGCAATGGGCGTAGCACCTACGGGAGCCACGGTTGATTTTTTTAAAAGCAAAGGATATAATTTTCCACCGGAGTTTGGCCCATTGGCCGCTACCACACCCGGCACACCAGGTGGCATCTGCTATATGCTGGCCAATTATGGTACCATGAGCCTGAAAGATGTTCTGGCCCCGGCCATGCAACTGGCAGCAGGCTATCCCATAGATGCGCAAACGGCCAATAGTATTGAGCGTGGCAAGCAGCGCATTAAAGAATGGCCCTACAGCGCTAAAGTTTTTCTGCCTCATGCAGGTGAAAAAAGAGAAGCACCTGAAGCAGGCGAAATTTTTGTACAGAAAGATTTACTGGCTACACTTACTAAAATGGTAGAGGCAGAACAGGCAGCACTCAAGCAAAAGAAGAGCCGCAAACAGTCCATCATGGCGGCTTACGACCGCTTTTACAAAGGCGATATTGCACAGGAATTTGTACGGGGTTGTAAGGAGCAGGGCGGCCTCATCACCATGGGCGACCTGGCCAAATGGAAGCCCATTGAAGAAACGCCCATGCAGGTTAATTACCGGGGCATTGATGTGTTTAAGCTGTCGCAATGGACGCAAGGCCCCATGCTGCTGCAATCGCTTAACATTTTAGAAAACTTTGACCTGAAATCAATGGGTTACAACAGCAGCAAATACATTCACACATTGTACCAAACGATGAACCTGGCTTTTGCCGACCGTGATTTTTATTATGGCGACCCCTACTTTGCGCCGCAGGAACCCATGAAGGGGCTGCTGAGTAAGGACTATGCAAAAATGAGGGCAGGGCAAATAAGCATGGATAAGAATAATCCCAATGCCGGGCCGGGTGATCCCTATCCTTACCAGGGAGCAACTAATCCTTATCTTGATGTGTTGAAGCAAAGAGGTTTTGATACAGACAGTACCGGTGCCAAACCGGGCAGCCCTATACCACAACACGATCAGAACAATGTGGCTTTACTGGATGATGTTTATATGGACAGGCTCTGGCGGGGTACCACTTCTGTGGAAGCGGCTGATGCCGAAGGATGGGTGGTTTCCATCACACCCAGTGGCGGCTGGATACCTGCCTGTATTGCGGGCAACACTGGCGTAGGCATGAGCCAGCGGATGCAGAGTTTTGTACTGGATCCGGCATTGAACCCTTTTAACGTGGTGGAGCCGGGCAAACGCCCAAGGGTTACACTAACGCCAACGCTTGCGCTTAAAGATGGCAAACCGTTTTTGTCGTTTGCGGTGCAGGGTGGCGATACACAGGATCAGAACCTGCTGCAGTGTTTTTTAAATGTGGTGGAGTTTGGCAAAACGGTGCAGCAGGCATGCGAAGCACCGAATATCAACAGCAACCAGTTATGGCTGTCGCTCGGCGGCACCAAAACCGATGACCGCAAGCCAAGGCCGGGCAATATACTCCTTGGCAACAATACACCAGAAACTGTACGCAACGAACTAAAAGCAATGGGCTATACCCTCAGCTTTGGCGACCGTACCAGTGGCCCCATCAATGCAATAGGGTTCGACTGGAAGCATGGCAGCCTTTGGGGCGGCAGCAGTAACAATGGGGAGGATTATGGTATTGGGTGGTAAAACTGCAGTGGTACCGTTCGTACTTTTTTAACTGGTCAACTGATTAACTGACAGGTATCTTTGCAAATCAATTTTTGTACATGAAAAAAATAATTCTCCCGGCAATCGTCTTTGCTGCAGCAATCTCCGCATTTTTCTCTTTTTCTCCACAAAACAAAATCCAGTACGTATGCACACC
The DNA here is from genome assembly GCA_031376295.1 of Chitinophagales bacterium. Classification (GTDB taxonomy): domain Bacteria; phylum Bacteroidota; class Bacteroidia; order Chitinophagales; family Chitinophagaceae; genus Ferruginibacter. The sequence continues at coordinate 2,258 of JANMDL010000583.1, read as the reverse complement.
CTGTGGTTACGATTGTGATACGGCTGTGCATGATAAGCCCGGCATTTGTACGCATTGCCACATGGCATTGGTGGATAAAAAAACCATCAGGTTTAAAAATATAACACAGGAGCAAATGTGCGCCAAATTGAGCGATACCAATGTGGTGGCAATAGATGTGCGTACCGAAGAAGAGTTCAACGGAAGGGCAGCAGAAAAATTTGGAAGGATAAAAAATGCACTCAATATCCCTGTACAGCAATTAGCGGCAAGGATTAATGAATTGAACCGGTATAAAAAGAAACAGATCATTCTGTATTGCTCCCACAGTCACCGCAGCCCGATGGCAGCTTATGTATTAAGCAAAAAAGGCTTTAATGTGGTAAATATGGAGGGTGGCATGAGCGTATGGAAAACTACTGCTGGTTGCAGCGAATGGTTTGTAAAGCAGGATTAATCAGTTTAATTGCGGATCAATAGGATAGTGTACCAGCATTTCGTAATTGCCCCCCAGGTGGTGCAGGCTTTTTTTCCAAACTTCAGCAGGACTTGTGCCAAATATCAGCCGGGTATTGGCATTAACCGTTAGCCAGCTTTTTTCATTCAGTTCATCCTTTAACTGCCCTTCACCCCATCCGCTGTAACCAATAAAGAACTTAATTTTATTTAAGTCAAGCTGCCCGGCTTGTGCAAGGGCTATCACCGATTCAAAATTGCCGCCCCAGAAAACCCCTTCAATTATCTCAATACCACCAGTAATCAAATGTGGTTGCTGGTGAATAAAATGGATGGTGTCAAGCTGAACCGGTCCGCCATAAAATACAGGTATCTTCTGACCCTCAAATCCCGTCATCAGCTCATCAAGTGTGCTGCCGAAGGTTTTATTCAGTACAAAACCCATGCTTCCCTCCGACTGATGTTCACACATAAGCACCACCGTCCTTATAAAGTTGGGATCCTTTAAAAAGGGATCAGCAATCAGTAATATGCCAGGTGATGGAACTAACATGGCTGCAAAATACTACGGCTTCTTTTTTTTTACTAATCTTGTGGAAGTTTTTTTGCCAATTTTTGAAATTTTTTAATCATTTGTTAAAGTTTTGCCTGTGGGTTATTTCACAGTTTGGCATCAAATAAGGGGTTATTTTTGCAAATGGGAGTGTATTAAAGCAACTGATATTAAAAAGCGCTGTTGAGCCACATACCCAAAATAAAGTCTGAATGAAAAAAATTTTCCCGATTATAACCGGATTAGTGTTTCTTTCCCTGCTTGGGCTTATTTTTTTCCAGTTTTTATGGATCCAAAGTGCCAGGGAGGCCAAGGAGCAGCAATTCAGCGACAACATTAATATGGCCCTGCCGGAAGCTGCCGAAGAGCTGATGACCGACAAGGGGATACTGGTACCGCAGGGGAAAAAACCAACCCTGCTTTTTTCAACCGAAAGGTTGCAGTACAATTTATTCAAACCCTCAGTTGTACAAAGGTTCAGTACGGGTGAAGTAAGGGAAATCATAAGGAAAGCTTTTGAAAAACATAACCTGCACAAGGTTGAATTTGAATTTGCAATCGTACCGACAGATGTACAGATTGATGACATGAAGAGCGAAAATTTCATGAAGTTTTACCTTGATTCAAACAGTTCCGAAAACAAGCGGCACATCATACCACTTGAGCCTCCCAGTGGCAGCAACCTCGAAAATATTTCGCAGGAAGAGTATTTGGCTGTAATTGTGCCCCACCAGGGAAATATCATCTGGAAGTCGATGCGCTGGTTTATTGCCGGGGCTATTTTATTTACCATTATTATTACGGCAGCTTTTTTTATCACCATACGCACCCTGCTGCGCCAAAAAAAACTGAGCGAAATAAAGTCGGATTTTATCAATAACATGACGCATGAATTTAAAACACCGCTGGCCACTATTTCGCTGGCCGTAGACGCTTTAAAGAATGAGAAAGTGGTAAACGACAGGGAAAAAACGAACTATTTTACCGGCATCATAAAAGAAGAAAACAAGCGGATGAATAAGCAGGTGGAAACCATACTGCAGGCAGCTTTGCTGGATAAACAGGAAGTACAGCTGAACCTTAAAAAACTGTCGGCGCATGAGCTGATACAAAGCGCCCTTAACAATATTGTGCTGCAGGTGGAGGAAAAGCATGGCACACTGGAGGTAAAGCTGGATGCAGTAAAACATACCATCCTGGCAGATGAAGTACATTTTACTAATTTAGTAAGTAACCTGCTGGATAATGCCATTAAATATTCAAATGAAAA
>JANMDL010000575.1:0-6551 GCA_031376295.1 Chitinophagales bacterium | reverse complement strand
GGCTTCCATTACCTGTATTCCCAGCTTTTGAGCCATGGCTTCAAATTCTTCATTTTCGGTGCCAGGGTTAAAAATAATGCGCTTTGGGTTCAGGGATAAGATATAATCGTAATACTCCTGCTGGTGCTGCGGGTTGAGGTAAAGCGTTACCGTATCAATGTTTTCAAATTGTTCTCTTTGGCTGTGTATGGGTACTTTGCCAATCATGCCCGGCTTATTGCCAAGGGCTATCACAGGCTGGTGGTGAGCCGTTAACTTTTGTACAGCAAGGTAAGCGTACCTTTCGGGATTGGCAGAAGCACCTATTACCAGCGTTTTTTTTGTATCCATATTGCAAAATTAAAGCAAAAATTTCCGTCTTACTTCCGGTGTGGGTATCATACAGGTTTCTTTTTTGCCAAACCATTTGTAGCGGTTACGGGCCACCCATTTATAAATACCGTCTCTTATAAATACAGGAACAATGATAAGTCCGTACAATGCAGGCCAGGCGCCGCTCAAATGCCTGCATACTTTTAATGCCCCGGTGGAGTAAATGTGTGCCGTTTCATTTTCAATATAAATAAAGGAATCAATGCTATCAGCAATATTGTATTTTTTACGCAGCTCCTGCCCTTTGTCTGATTGTAAAGGCGTAAAAAGGAAACTATCGTTTTTATCTCTTTTAATTACAAAATTTACCATGGTATTGCAGTAATTACACACACCATCAAAAAGTATGATTCCCTTAACTTGTGCTGCGGCAGTGTTACCTGTTTCCATCTAAAAAAATTTAATGTTGTAAAATTATGCTTAATTGATAAAACCACTATTGCGGAAAATTTTTTTTTATTTCCTCAGTAATACTGTGCAGCCGTGCAATTTTTTATTGACTGCCACTGAAACACAGAAGCACTGATAATACATTTTCTGTGATTCAGTGCATCTGTGGCATCATTTTTATTGCTTGCAGTATATCCCTAACTATTATGCTTAAAACAAATGATATTTCTTCCTGGGTGTATGGCTGATGATTTCTTTAAAAGCATCTTCCAAAACGGGATAGGCAAACTGAAAACCGGTTGCCAGCACTTTTGATGGTACCACCCACCGGCTTTTCAGCAGCAGTTCGGTTTCTGTGCCGATAATGGCAGCCCCCATTTTCAGCATCCAGGTGAATGCCGGTAAGCCAATTTTGTGGCCGGTAACTTTGCGCAATGTTTGCATAAAATCACTGTTGTTTACCGGGTTGGGGCTGCTGCAATTATAAGTGCCTTCTATGTCATCATGGTCATTAATCCATTCAATCATGCGGCATACATCTGCAACGTGTACCCAACTGTACATTTGCTTACCGCTACCCTGTTTTCCGCCAAGGGCAAACTTTAAAAGATTAAAATAAGGCACCATCACACCACCGTTGCCCAGTGCTATGGCCATGCGCAGTGCTACTTTCCGGGTAAAAGGGGTGCGTTGCTCAAAAAATGTCTTTTCCCATAATTTGCATACATCTACTGAAAAACCACTGCCAATTTCGCCGGTCTCATCATCCTGCGGCCTGTCTGTGGCATGGCGGTAAATGGTGGCAGATGCCGCATTGATCCAGAGTTTTGGCGGACGCACAGCTTGCTTAACCGCAAGGCCCAGCACTGTAGTGGCATTGGTTCGGCTGTCGAAAATTTCCTGCTTATTTTTTTTGGTGTACCGGCAGTTCACTGATTTTCCTGCAAGGTTTATCAGCAGGTCAGCCTCTTCCAGCTCTGTTGCCCAGTCGCCCAGGTTTTTGCCATCCCATTGCAGGTAAGTGGCATTGGCATTGTGGGTATTGCTGTATGTGTTGTTTTGTACATCTGTTTTTGCACGGGTAAGCACAATTACTATATTGTTGTGGCCAAACCAGTTTACCAGTTCCTGGCCTATAAAACCTGTACCACCGGCGATGATGATTTTTTTGTTGTTCATTGTTTATAGTATTATCATTAAGAAAAAGCCTGTCATGCCAATGATATCGGCTGCAATTACCCATTTGTAGCGGTACCAGACACCGGCATATTTCATCCTGCGGATATAATCCCTGGCAACCAGTGCGCCAAGTATACCAAGATAAATGGTGTTCACCAGCACTTCATTCAACGCAAAGTATTTATTGATGAGCATGAGCGGTATGCACAGCAGGAAGAAAATGGTGGCCAGCATATTTACCTGGCCAAGGTATTCAAACCCGTCTTTTTTGGGAAGTGCCACAAACAGTAAAATATTAAACAATACCAATGCAGTATGTGCTACCAGTAATCTTTCCACCGTAAGCCCTGTAAAAATGCTGCTGGCATAGAGGTATTTGTGCAAGGGGAAAATCAGCCCTGTATTAATGACTAAGCATAGGAGTAAAAAAAAACTGCGGTACTTTGTATTAAAATCCGGCGTACAATCAACACAGTTAATGTCCCCTGTTTTGGGAGCTACTATCACCCGGCGGTTGTAGGTTACCATGCGGTACAGCCTGTACAGAAACCATTTTACGGGGGCAATATTGCCGATGGTTTTGATAAAGGGCATTTTACCACCGAGCAATTCCAGCAGGGCATCAATGCCGTAATATACTTTATGCGTTGCGGTATCAATTAAGGGTATTTCGTTTTTGCCCCTTGCCAGGTCAACCGCACCAAGCAATGCAGCATCCACATTACTGAATGCCTGGCGGCCTTCTTTGGTAAGCAGGCCGGTTTTTACAAATATGCCGGTGTACCATGCACACATGGGGCATGTATCATCGTAAATAATAATTTTGGTATTCGTTTTCATCATTGACAAGTTTTAAAGTAATGACCTGTTTTTGAATTGTTATTCCCATATTTTCAGAAAAAATTGAAAGAATGAGACTTAAATAAAGCCGGATTACTCCGGCTGTATCAATTAGTTATTTAAAGAACTTAAGCAGGCTGCCTACAAACCAGTTTTCGTCTGCCTTTACCATAATGTCCAGCATCCTGTCGGCCTGTTTACTGAAGTTTTTAATACCGCTGATTGTTTCTGTAAACTGTTTTACGTCTTTGTCTTTTTTATCGCCTTCCACATCTTCTAATTGTGCCAGCAGCTTCATCATGGGTTCCAGCTCCCTTTTCTTTCTTTCTTTGATGATTTGTGTGGCTACTTTCCAGATATCTTTTTCGGCGCTGAAAAAGTCCTTGCGTTCGCCGGGTAGCAGTATCCTGTCTACCAGTCCCCAATCCACCAGTTCCCTGATGTTCATGTTCACATTGCCCCGGCTGAGGCTCAGCCCGGCCATGATATCATCCTGCGTAAGCGGATCGGGGCTTACCAGCAGCAGGGCGTGTATCTGCGCCATGGTTCGGTTGATGCCCCAGTGGGTGGCAAAAGCGCCCCAACTGCTGATGAATTGCTGCCTGGCATCTGAAAGTTTCATTTTTATTACTTTTGTACCCCAAAGATATGGGTAAGTATTGAATTTTCAAAATATATTGAAAATATAATTTTAGTACAGGCAAATGCGAAAATAGAAACTGGATTTTTACGGGAACAGGTGAGGGTGCCTACGCAGACGAAGCGTTTACGTAGCTTGCGTGCTGACGGACCTGCTGCCACGTCTGACGCAAGTGGGGCTAACCCTGTTTGGCTTTTGCTTCTATGGTTATTTGCAGGTTAGTTTTTGTTTTTACAATACTTACATGGGTAGGCGGTAGAAACGCCTCAAAAATAGGTAGTGCCGCCTCAAAATAACTAATTGCTATATCATATCTCATTTTACAGTGATACGCAACACCTAAATTGCTATAGACTATTGCAATATCTGGATTTTGCTCTATGTGAAATTTCTTTTGAATTGTTAATGCTTTTTCATAATAACTTATCGCTACATCATACTCCCCCTTACTGGTATAAGCTAACCCTAAATTATTATAACGAATGCCTATATCCGGATGAGATTCTCTATGTAATTTCTCACCAATATCTATTGCTTTCTGATAATAATCTATTGCTTTATCGATTTCGTATATACCGCGATTTGCTTCTCCTAAATTGTTATATAGTTTGGCAATTTCAGGGTTTACTTCTTCAAAAAGCGATTTGTTTATTGCTAATGACTGGTTATAATAACTTATTGCAGTATGATAATCCTCCTTCGCAATATATGCTGTACCCAAATTGGCATAGCGGTTAGCTATATCGGGATGTTGCTCTCCAAGAAATTCTTTACCAATATCTAACGCACTAACTAGATAATTGATAGCGGTATCTATTTCACCATTTTGCCGATGTGCCTCTCCTAAATTATTATATATGTTAGCAATTAAAGGATGTCGTACACTATAAAACTCTTTACAAATTTCTAAAGCAAGCATATAAAAATATATTGCTTTATCATATTTGTGTTTGTGAAGGTAAGTTGCGCCTAAATTAATATAAGTAATTGCTATAGCTGGATGCCGCTCACCATAAACTTCGCAATTAATATCCAAAGCCTTTTCAAGCTGTTCAATTGCTTTATCATACCAACCATTGCTGACATAAGCCAATCCTAAATTAGAGTATAAGGTTGCTATAGCTGAGTGCCGTTCTCCATATTCTTCTATTGCTAAAGGTAAACTTTTTTCGAAATACATTATAGCTTTATCCGAATAACCCAATTCCCAGGCCATACTTCCCGCAGCGTGTAAGTATCCTGCGTTATTTTGATCAATTTTGTCCGCCAGTTCGTAGAATTCAAACGCTGGCTGGTATTGCAATTGTATTTTTTTTAGTTTAGCCAGTTCATAATAAGTAGCCGCAGTATCCGCCGCACTATGCTTCGCACTTTCCTTTAACAAATTTTCTGCTGCTGCATAATCTCCTTTCTCTACCGCTTCAAGCGCCTGTGCCTTTAACTGGTTATTCTCTTTCTGGCTGCCTAATTGCTGCTCCAGTGCTGCTTTATCTGCTGCCTGCTGCTGCCGTAACTCCTCGCTTTGGGTCAGTTGTGTTCTAATGGCCGTTATCTCAGCAGTTAATTGCTTCACTTCATTGTTCTCGTTGGCGGTTGGTAAAAGCCTTTCCAGCTCTTTTATCCGTTCTTCCTTTTCGCCCAGCAGTCGCACCAATGTAAGCACTTCTGCAGGCAATTGTACCAGCTCTGTAACAGGATAGTTTTCGGCCAGGTAAAGATTAAGGCTGCGATATAAAAGTCTATCAAAATCGTCCACATCATCATAATGCTGGTGCAATACTGTACTGTTAAGGCTGCTCTTAAATTTTATCAATTCCCTGTATTCCTCAATCTCTTCTTCATCAACAGGAGAAAATCCACTTTTAAAAAAGGCAAAGAATTTTTTGTTTTCAGCAGTTGCCAGTTCAAATTCCTGGCGGGTATATTGCCCGATACGGGAGTAAAAGATAAATACCAATAAATCGCTTTCCTGTAATTTGGGGTTTATGCTGTGTTGAATCGTTTCGCTTCCAGGTTGGCTGCCGGGTACAATATCATATTCCCATTCCATTGGCTCCAGTTGCAGGTGGCGATGGCTCTTGCTTAAATGATTCAGCATCAGGATGGCTTTCTCACGTTCTGCCTTTACCTCTCCTGCCGAAGCAATGAATATTTTGATGTTTTTTGCTGCCAAGGGCTGTTTTTACAATAAATATACGAATAAATAGATGTGGAAATAAGAATCCATATTAAGTAGCGAAGCAGATTAGCACCTTATGACTATTCCGTTCGGTGAGGACACCGACCAGGGAGTAGTGCTTATGGCGGCACTAGCGGGTTGATTGGTTTGCATCGGACGGACCTGCGGCCACATGCCGACCAGTATCAGCACATTATCAAATCATCGCATCATCATATCTGTATTTTACCCGGTCGCCTTCCTCAAATTGGATAAAAATATCTCCAAAGCGCTTACCATACTCGGAGCTAATGGTATCGGGGCTTTAATATCGAGGCTGAGGCCGGCATCTTCCACGGCTTTAAAGGTATTGGCACCAAATGCACCTATGCGGGTACCATTTTGGCTGAAATTCGGGAAATTTTCCATCAGGCTGCGTACACCGCCGGGGGTAAAAAAGCAGATAACATCGTAGTTGCGTGCAATTACTTCGGTTACATCGTTGCTGATGATTTTGTACAAAACCGGGGTGGCATAGCCGCAGTTGTTGGATTTTAGCCAGTTAGTAATCTCACTGTCAAATGATTCGGAGCAGGGGTAGAGGAATTTTTCGTTGTCTTTATGCTTGTTTATAACGTCAAAAAGGCTTTTATTGGTGCCATCTGCACCGTAAAATACCTTGCGCTTGCGGTACAGGATGAACTTTTGCAGGTAAAGAGCCACTGCTTCGGTGATGCAGAAATACTTGGTATCCTGTGAAATATTCACCTTCATTTCTTCGCATATGCGGAAAAAATGGTCAATGGCATTGCGGCTGGTAAAAACTACTGCTGTATAGTTACTGATGTCAATTTTCTGCTTGCGGTATTCCTTTGCAGCAATACCCTCAACCACTATAAACGGATGAAAATCAAGCTCAATACTGTATTTCCGGGCCAGTTCAAAGTACGGTGACTTTTCGCCATCGGGCCT
>JANMDL010000491.1:0-2390 GCA_031376295.1 Chitinophagales bacterium | reverse complement strand
CGGCAATGCAGGAAAAACTATCAGGTTGTTTTTTAAAACTTCCGATTGTACATTCACCAGGCATTTTGGCTATGCCTATATTGATGTGGATACTGAATGCAGCAGTGGTTTTATTGGTGCTTCATTTTGCCCCGGCGATACAGTTGTTAATGTAACTGCGCCATCTGGTTACCAGACCTATACATGGTACAACAGCACTTTCACCCAGGTGCTGGGTACCGATCAAACCATCAGTATTAAACCGCCGCTGCCATCAGGCACTACGGTTGCGGTTGAATTGACGCCTTATCCCGGGTATGGCTGCCCCACTACCCTTAATGTTGTGCTTACTGATGATTTAGTGGTGAAATCTAATGCCGGAAGCGACATACTTTCCTGCAACAGTACACAGGTACCCATTGGTGCTGCGCCCATACCGGGGCTGACTTATAGCTGGAGCCCCGCCACAGGACTTACCAACCCTTCAAGTGCCAACCCAAGAGCCGGACCTGCTGTAACCACATCGTACGTACTCACAACCAGGAGCTGGGGAGGAGGATGTATTGATACTGATACTGTTGTGGTGACTGCTTCTGTAGTGGATACCAGCCTGGCCCTTATTGGTAAACCTGCTTTTTGCATCACCAGCGGCGATAGTGCTGCATTGTTTGTACAGCCTGAAAAAACGATTCAATGGTTCAGAAACAACAATCTTATAGCCGGAGCCTCTAAAGCCAGATACAGGGCAACACAGTCAGGCGCTTATCATGCATTGATTACAAATGATTTGGGATGCAGCCTGGCAACTGCAGATAGAGATATTCTGATTGAAACTCCGAAACCGGCCACAAGGTACCCGGTTATCAATGCTGCCATTAATATCCCCAGTCCGCTGCAGGCAAGAGCCATTGGCAAAACGGCTGTATGGAACCCTTTCTCCAATTTAAATGACCCTTCAATTTTCAATCCGGTATTTACAGGAATTTCAGAAAAATTATATACCGTCAAACTGGTAACCGCAGGCGGCTGTGTAACCATTGATACACAATTGGTAAAAGTTTTTAAAGACATCAACTTTTATGTACCCAATGCATTTACGCCCAATGGGGATGGACTGAATGATTACCTGAGGCCAGTAGCGGCAGGCTTTGCCAACATCAGTTATTTCAGGGTGTACAACAGGTGGGGTGAGCTGCTTTTTGACCTTAAATGGAATGAACTGGGCTGGGATGGCATTTTTAAAGGTCTGCCGCAACAAACACAAACAGTAGTGTGGATAGCTGAGGGCACAAGCGCTGATGGAAGAATCTACAAACAAAAAGGAAGCTGTATTTTATTAAGGTAAAATATCCGGCCCTTTATTTTAAACAGGCAGGGCAATCATAAGGCTGATACGTAGTGCTAAAATAAAGCCTGTAAAAAACATTTGGTACATTAAAAATTTTATTACTACATTTGATTTGATAAAAATATTTAAGTAGCTCCCGTTTCGAAATCTTGCAATATTCTGTACGGAGGAGTCGCATAAGTGAACACGCTGCAAAACGGTGTGTTCCTTTTGCTGAACCTGTCTGTATAGGCCCCGCAAGAGCCTCGAAGCGCAGGTAATGTGAGAGGACACACCGTTTTCTTTAATAAAACCGGCTATACACTTTTAAAACCTTTGCCAATGGCGAATACACTACAACAGGCTGATTTACCACCATAATACGCTATCAAGCTTTTTCAACTCAATTTTAATAGAAAGAAAATTACTTTCCCTGTCAATAATTAACATCAATAAACATCTTACAAAAAGTATTGTCTGCACTCATTAACTAAATACATTTTATTATGAAAAAACAAAATAAGGCAAAAACACTGGTTCCGGTAATAGCCGGGGCAGTTACATTTTTAGTATGCATCTTTTTTTCATGCACCCGAACGGGAAAGGAAACCCCTGTGCAAATTACCTACTCAAAGTTTAATCTGTTGAATAAGCAATTGGATGCACAAAATATTTCATACTATCAAATACCGGGGCTTACAAATGCTGCTGCCAGGGCAGCACATGACGATGTTTTATGTTCATATGCAGAAATAGCCAACAGCGGCGTAGCAGGTATAATAAATACCGTAAAAGCATCTTTTACGGGTGCTGTTACAAATATCCCGGCTAACCCCTATACACTGATTCTTTATTCGCCCGAAGGTGGCAATATAGTAAATGTGGCAAGTATCTATGGCATCAGCTATTTTACCATTAACAACGATAAAATGGAACATCATTTTATGCAGGTCAATAATGGCATAGCGGTAGATGTTGGTCAGCTTGCAGTATCTACAGATTACGTTACCCATTCAGAGTTAGACTACATAGCAGAGCTTTACAAGGGAACCAGCGTTAATTTTGGTTATACAATGCTCAAGAA
>JANMDL010000922.1:0-3396 GCA_031376295.1 Chitinophagales bacterium | reverse complement strand
GTATTAACGTACAACCGGGCCAGAATTATCTGGTACACGACCTTGGCAGCAAACTAAGGTTACAGGAACAGGTGGTGTATGAAGCCATGCTGCTGAACAGTGCAGGGCAAAAATTTTATATGAAGTTTCAACCAAAATATTACCGCTAATACAAATGATATGACAGAGCAAAAAAAAGTATTTATGCTGTTTCCTGTATTGATAAAAAGACAAAAAGCGATTGCCTGGTTTTTATTGCTGCTGTTTTATGCAGATTTTATTACGCCAATTTTTGCAGCCGGCAATAAACGGAATTTTTTAAGCAACCCTGCAGTTTTGGGGGCCGGTAAAGCCCCCGGGCATTTATCCGAACCAGCAATGAGCAATAAAAAAATACAACGGATTAATACAAAGCCGGATAACCAAAATTTACCCGCCGGGAAAAGCAGTGAGAAAATGGGTGCGCTGCAGGTACTGCAAAGTCCGGTGAGAACGGCCATTGGTGGCCCGGGTCAACCTGAGATGGCAACTTTTAAAAGCATTGGTGCCGATAATATGGTGAGCCCTTTTACGGGAGACTTTTCGTACAACATACCCTTGCTGGATGTGGGCGGCTATCCCGTAAATATTTTTTACAATGGTGGTGTTACCATGGAGCAGGAAGCCAGTTGGGTGGGCCTGGGCTGGAACCTTAACCCCGGTAGCGTAAGCCGTAATATGCGTGGCCTGCCGGATGATTTTAACGGGGAAGACAGGGTGGTAAAAGAAATGTCAACAGCGCCTGATTTAACAGTGGGTGTAAATGCATCTACCAGCATGGAGATAACCGGTGTACCGCAAACCGGTACTGGCATATCTGCTTCTGCATCCATTAATGCCGGTATTTCCTGGAACAGTAAGCGTGGGCTGGGGCTTGCTATTGGGGGTGGCGGGCAGTTCAGTATGCACAAGATGATTAAAAAAACAACTACTGACGAAAAAACAACTAAGAAGGATACCATTGCAAATTTAACAGGCACAATCAACGCATCCATTAACCTTAGCTCAATGGATGGCATTACTACCAGTTTTGGTATAGGGGTTGACATCGCCAATAAAGAAAAAACTGAACGTTATGGTTTATCAACTGGCATAAATTATAATTCGATGCAGGGTTTGGGAGACTTGCGACTCTCCGGAGAGGTACAGAACTATTCAGACAAATTAAAAGACTGGTATGGATTTACCCCAAGCGGCAGTATGTCGTTTGCCCGGTCATCCTTTATGCCCTCTATGCGCATGACCACTACTACTTTTAACGCATTGCTGGGTATAAAACTGGGTAAGGAAAAGAAAGTGTTTTTTAAAAATGGTGAGCTTGAAGCTTCACTGAGCGACCAGTATATAAAAAGGGAAGATAAGGTGCTGAGCAAGCCTGCCGTGGGCTTTATGTATTATGAAAAGGCTGCTGGCAATAAGGATGCCATTATGGATTTTAACCGCCTGAATGATGGCATTTATACTGTTAAGACTCCGGTTATTTCGATACCTGTGTATACTTATGATGTGTTTACTATTTCCGGCGAGGGCACGGGTGGCTCTTTCAGGGGGTACCGGGGCAATACAGGGTATATAAAGGATTACAGGACTGTTTCAAAACTGGGTAAAAACAGCCTGAGCTTTGATCTGGGTGGTGAGGATAAAGCTAAAACGGGTATCACTGTTGGTGGTGCTTACAGCCAAACCAGTGTGGATGAGTGGAGCAGCAATAACAGCCTGAAAGAAAATATGCAGTTTAGCCCATCAAAGGGAGCCTATGAGGGCTTTTATTTTAAAAACCCCGGCGAAAAAGCGATTATTGATGAGGCCTATTACAATGCAGTGGGTAAGGATAAATTGATACGCCCCGTATTGATGCCGGATGGCCCCGGTGTAACCACCATCTACACTCCATCCCCCGGTCTTGCTGCTCAATATGAAGTATTTGATGCTGCTTTAAAAAAAGAAAGTGACCTGCCCGTAACAGGCAGCAGCCTTATACGTACCAGCAGGGACAAACGCAGCCAGGTAATCAGTTACCTTACTGCATATGAAGCAAGCCTTGCAGGGCTTGATAAGCAAATATGGGCCTGGAAGGAAAATGCTTTCCTGCCCGGATCCTGCCGGGATAAAAATTATGTTGCAGCTTTCCCCCGTTGGGATGATAAGAACAATGGTACCAATCCCCGCAAATCGCACCATCTTTCTGAAATAACGGTACTGGAAGGCGATGCCAGGCGCTACATTTATGGCTTGCCTGTGTATACGAAGAAACAGAAAGAGGTTACATTCAGTATCGCCGGGGAACCGGATAATAAGAATGAGGTAGGTTATACTGCCGGTATTGATAACAGCACTTCGAATGACCAGGGTGATGAGAAATTTTTCCAGAGCCAGAAAATTGAAAACTTTGCACATAATTTTCTGCTTACGGCTATACTGTCGCCGGATTATATGGATGTAACAGGCGATGGTGTTACCGACGATGACCTGGGTACTGCGGTGAAATTTAACTACTCCTGCGCTAATCTGTCCTACACAGGCAATACAGCCCTGTATACCGAGGATTATAAATGGCGGGTACCGGTAAGTACCAACCCGCTTTTGCCCAAAGCCAATTTTAACAGGGGTCTTAAAACGGATAAGACGGATAATAAAGCCAATTATATTTTCGGTTCAAAAGAGCTGTGGTACCTGCATTCATTAGAATCAAAAAATATGGTGGCCACTTTTACTGTATCAAAAAGGGCCGACGGGCAGCAAACTGCGGGTGAAAATGGCGGCGTTAACAATGCCGTGAGCCAGCGCCGCCTTGACAGGATAGACCTTTATACAAAAGCCGGCTATGTAAAAAAGGGTGCTGGCGCCACACCGGTAAAATCAGTTCATTTTGAATACAGTTACGAACTGTGTAAAAAATACAATCTTAACAGCAATGCTAATGAGGGTAAACTTACACTTAGAAAAATATGGTTTACCTATAATGGCAGCAACAAAAAAAGCGGACTGTATGTATTTGGGTACAGTAATAGTAAGAATGGCATCAATACCAACCCTGAATATAATACAGTGGAGAACGACCGATGGGGGAATTACAAGCCGGCTGCAGGCAACCCGGATAATATGGCCAATGAGGATTATCCTTATGCAGTACAAAACAGGCAGCAGGCAGCTGCTCATGCTTCGGCATGGGGGCTCGAAAAAGTATTGCTGCCCGGCGGCTCAGTAATTAATGTGGAATATGAGGCAGATGATTACGCTTATGTGCAGGACAGAAGGGCTACCATAGCCACCATAATAGCAGGCTTTGGCAAGCTGTCTAACAGTGCGCCCAGCAGCCAGATTTATACAGTGCCATCGCCGCTTACTGCATTGGCTGTTAACAGCAGTAACTGTGCT
>JANMDL010000448.1:0-10221 GCA_031376295.1 Chitinophagales bacterium | reverse complement strand
GTAAATTTCTCTAAAATAAGCATCTGACCTGCACCATAGCTCTATTGTTTCATAGAAAAGTGAATCTGCACCCGAAAATATCAGCACTGGATTTACCGGGGCATTCATATGATTTACTTCTTCCTTCCTGCAGATATAATTATCCATCTGTACCAGCAGGCTTTCCCTGCTGTTTGCCACAAATGATTTTCTGCATCCATAGTGTATCCTTTCCCTGCCCAATGTATAGCACAGGTCATACAATGAAACAGATTGGTTCTCCTCAATAAATTTCGCCATATTCCCGATATGCATGTTAAGCCCCACCATTGTTCCTGAAGAAAATGTTAACAGCAGCGGAGCCCCGGCTAAGTTTACTCCTTTTGTAAATCCGCTGCGGGCTTCTGTACTGATTTCAGCATCCAGGTAGCCGGCAATATCTGCCCATGCTTCGTCTCCTGCAATATCAGGCGTACACAAGCGGCCATATTCATCAACCATAAACAGCTGCATAACAGCCATGGCCCGGCAAACCGGCATCTGTGGATACTTCCCTTTTTTATGCTCATTCCCGATTTTTTTATTGCCACCATCCAATGTGGCGCCATAGCAGTTGGCCAGTTTGATATGCGGATATTGCCTTAGCCACCTGAGCAAATAACTTTCCGATTGCTCCACACCTGTTGTTACAAGGTATCTGAGTGCTTTAAAATACGGCAATTTAGTGTCAACGGCATTTGCAAATTCTGCAAGTGAATCTGGCATCAACTGCAGTACGGTAATTGCCTCATCTTCAAGCTGTGCCATAAATCGGGCAGCAGCTTTTATTTCATTGTTATTGTAGCACCTTACTTGTGCGCCGCACAATAAGGGCGCAAACATCTGCCATACAGATACATCACAGCTTTGTGATGCTGTTTGTGCTACCCTGCTGTTTTCATCGAGGTTCAGGTCGTCAATTTTTGAACAGATATGCCGCAGCATTCCCTCCTGGCTTATGCGAACGCCACTGAGTCCGCCGGATTGTTCCAACGTATATATGATATATGACCCATCCATCCCGCTATCTGCAGCAGGTAACCGGGAAGCAGCATTTTTTTTGCGCTTATTTAAAAACTGGGTTGATAAAACCTGCGCAACTGACAAATCGGGAATTATATTTTCGGTTATGAACAAATCTGCCCCTGCATCTTCAAGCATGTGCTGAATTAATGATGAGGGAAGCAGGGGGTCTACAGGCATATACACATATCCAGCCTTCCATATTCCAATGGCAATGGCAGTGAGTTCCCTGTTTCTTTCAATGGCAACTGCAATAATTTTTTTGCCATGGCTGTTTTTGTGTGCAACTTCAAAATAGTTTATTAGGTTGGCTCCTGCGTTATCTGCATGTTCATTCAACTCTGTATATGACCATTTGCCGGAATGGTCAGTAACGGCTGCAGCATTGCTGTATTTCTTAGCCTGCATAGCAAACTGGTAACTGTATCCCCTTTGTGTTTCATAATTCCGGAGCTGTTTTTGTTCAGCGATATTTTTTACAAAACCAGTATCTTCAGGCTGCAGTAGTAAAAGGCTTTCGAGTGTAATGCCTGGGTTTGCTGCTATGGCGTCAAGCATTACTGAAAACCGGTTACCGATATGGGTAATATCTTTTTGACTTATTACGGTTGTGTTGTAATGAAATACAGCATTCATCATTTGCTTATGCCCGGATACCTCCATGTGCAAAATGTAGCGTGCGTCTGTTTTTTTAAGTATGTCCAGCACAGTAAAGCATAGTCCGGCTGAAGCATTTTCGCCATCACAGACCCTTGACGGAAGATCAAAAAACCTGTTGTGCAATGAGAAAAAATACTTGAAATATTCTTTGCTGCTATTTTTTTCAGATGGTTCTCTGTTGATACAACTGAGCGGGTAATCTGAATATTTTTTACACTCATTAATAAAAATATGGTTTTTCTGCAGGTGTTCCGTAAACGTAAGATTATTCCCGGGGAGGAAGGGAATTCCAACCTGATTAATAAAATATTCTTTACTATCACCGGAATGTGAAGATCTGCTTAAACAATTTGCTCCGATAAGTATATGCTGCTGCTTTGTGAAATAAGCTATCGTAAGCTGGTAAATAGAAAGCAGGGTTTCAAAAAAACCGGCAGTATTACCTGCGTGAGACCTTATGGCTGATACTTTATTATAATTAATGGGGATTTTCAGTTCGCCACGGCAATTGACAGACAATGCCTGGTTGTTATGAAAAGAAGTCCTGGTATTTTCAGTTATATTACTTACAGTTGCATGCCAGAAATTGGCTGCTTCCAATGCTTCTTTACTTTCGGGGTATGCTGTTTCATTTTCTGCAAATGCAGTACACAATGGCCTGGGTGCAGCCGGTACATCTGTTTTGCCTGAATATTGCTGTATCAATTCTTCCCAAAGCTGTTTTCGTGACCAGCCCTCACAGGCTACCGGGTGTATCATAACAAGCATTACCGGAGGAGCATCTTCCATCCTGTAAATGCGTATCCGCATGCATGATACTGAGAGGCAGAATGCCGTATTATATTCAGCATTTATTATCTTTTGCAAAGCATCTCTGCCCTTGCTTTTCAAGTCGGTAACAATAAAGTCAGGTATGCATTGTGTATTTTTTGCAAAGGGAACATCCCCGGTAAAATCATACACTGTTGCCAGTTGACGGTTTACCTGCATAAGTCCTGCAAATGCATTGTACAGCCTGTTTAGGTCGGTGGCTTTGTGCAATTCAACAACAACGCCTTCATTAAGTGCCGAATTGAACATATCGCTTTTCTGCACCTGCAGCAGGTATCGCTGGGTGGCAGATAAAGCAATTTTTTGAGAACTGGCTTTTCCCGCTTCACCCGCTTTAATTACTGCAGGGCTTACGTTTAATGAAAACAAAGAATTTTTCATGCAAATAGTTTTAATGATATAATTGCTGCTCCTTATTATTTTACCGGTTATTAATGCCGTAAGCCTTTTAAATAGCCGGTCAGTTTTTCTTTTTTTTCGTAAAACCATCCATATTTTCAGAATACTGCTGCCCATTACGCCTTCGCCACCTGTTTTGTACATATCTGAAACTACTGTTCCACTTTTTCACTCTTTACGCCAGCCTGTTTTGTACGGTTTTAAACCGGGTTTGAACTGTAAAACAGCCTTTTGGTGTAGTTAACTTTCTATGCCTTTCTTATCGCCTTAAGTTTGTAGCGTAAAATTTATTAAGATGATAAACAGTAAAAAAGATATGTTATGTTCACTCAAACTAAAATAGCACTGGCAGATGATCATACTATTTTCAGAAAAGCTCTGAAAGAGATAATCACTCAGAAATCGGGTATTACAGTTGTTGCAGAAGCTGAAAATGGTGAGGAACTGCTCAGTCTCCTGCCCGGCAAAGAGGTCGACATCGTGTTGCTTGACTTGTACATGCCAAAAAAAAACGGTATTGAAACCTTGCAGGCTCTGCAGAACGATTATCCCCGTGTTAAAGTAATCTTCCTTTCTTCCTGCACCGATCCTGAAATCGTTAGCAATATGCTGGAAAAGGGAGTTTATGGTTACCTGCCCAAAACTGCTGATATTTCCGAATTGTGGGAATCAATTGAATATGCTTCAAAAAATACCCTGTACGAAAACAAGCTGGTTAAAGACACCCTGTTCTGGCAGGCCAGAGAGCGCCTCAGGCATCACGACGAAGACCACCTGGTTAAAGCCAACCCTGCACATCACCAGATATTCAAACTGCTGTGGCAGGAAAAAACCACCCAGGAAATTGCCAATGAACTGTTTATGAGTGTTAGCAGTATTGAAAAAATAAAACAGACACTCAAAGAAAAAATCGGGGTTAAAACCACTATTGGTCTTATTAAATATGCGTTGACAAAAAAAATAATATACCCGGTTCCCGAAGAGATAAAAATAGCCGTTTAGAAAATGATATCTTCTTCAGAAATCTGAACCGAAACAGCCTGTTGCAGCAATGGCATCCGTATAACAAATCTCGATTCATTCAATTTTTTTATCACTTTACCAGTCATCCCTGCA
The DNA here is from genome assembly GCA_031376295.1 of Chitinophagales bacterium. GTDB lineage: Bacteria > Bacteroidota > Bacteroidia > Chitinophagales > Chitinophagaceae > Ferruginibacter. The sequence goes on along the minus strand of JANMDL010000448.1, from coordinate 6,174 downwards.
AACGCTCCACGGCTGATTGTTACATCTTTTCCGGCACAATGGTAATTTTCATTTTCTATCGATTTGGCATTTGATTCTATAATCTTTATCCGCTCTATTTCGCCGTCAGATATGGTTACAGGTTTTCCTTCAAACGAAACAAAGCGTATCATTCCGGGTATGTTAAAGATGAGCCCTCTGCTCTCATTAGTGCTTTTTACAAACACATAATTTGCAAACAGGGGCACTTCTATCTTCTTAATCCTGTCGCTCCATCTTCTCATAATACTTTTTACAGGCAGGTAACTTTCGCAACTTTTTATCTGGCCAATTTCCTGTGCCAGCATTTTTTCGTGATTGGGCCTGGTGTAAATAACAAACCACCTCTGTTTTACATTTTGTGTTATCATGTTACTATTTTTTAATAATTTACATACTCCTGCCATGCTGCCATTGCAGTGAATTGAGCCAGCGCATAAAAGATGAAAGTTTAGTCTGTTTTTCAATGGGTATTGGTAACCGTAACCAAAATCGAAAAAGGTAAAAGGTTAATCTTTTTTTATTTTCCTTCCTGTTCCTTTTCTTTCATAATTACAAAACAAAAATATAGGTAAAACAAGGCCATTCCTATGTGGCGTACCTCATATTAGTTACGGAATACCCTATTTTTCCCCTTTTAGGACTGCAATTCTCATATTTGATACATTTTATTTGCGGGTTTCAAAAAAAACCTTTAAACCAGTTTGTGGGGTTTGAATTTTGGGATTAGATGCAGTTTGAAGAGTAGCCATTGCTTAACCTGTAAGCAGTAACCAATAGTGGAGCGAGTTACCGGTTTGTTATACAATTCTGCTTTGGCTGTACAAGTTGTTAATTTTAACCCAAATTTTGCAATAGTAACATTTGTCCCGATGATGCGGTCGGGGTCATACTCCAGCCTTAGAATTGTCTGCTGGCAAAAAATCAGCTGTCAGGCCAATTTTTGTAAAGGTTAACCTGATTGCGTTTCATACAGATGCTGCTTAGTAAATAGTCTAATCTAATCAAGGCTAAGTCAAAGCAGGTCAGCATTATAACAGAATTGACCTGACTAATTGATATGTATTATTGGTATCAGATACAGCAAGACCGCAAACATCTTACACGATAAAGCCCTTCAATGGGCTTTCGTCAATTTAATACGGATTGGAGCGGCTGTACAGATTTTGCGACCAACTGCAAAATCCGGGTAAAAAAAGTTCAGATTGGTAAATAGCAGAGGAGCAGAACAGGTTGGCAACACTGATGTTTAAAAAAATATGTACGGGCACAAAAATATATCTACTTCATTCAGCACTGGTATGTTTATATCATCTTATCCGGTGTAATAGGCAATTGCCTGATCCTTTTTCCGGTAGCATTATATACTGCATTGGCAATGGCAGGGGCAACACCCACCAGGGCTATTTCGCCAATGCCTTTGGCGCCGGTTGGACTGATGATATTATCGGCTTTGTTTACAAACAACACATCAATGGGCGGGGTATCGGCATTTACCGGAACGTGGTAGTCGGCAAAATTGCTGTTGGTGTAGCGGCCATAGCGGGTATCAATAAATGCTTCTTCTGTTAGTGCCATGCCAATGCCACCTACTGCGCCGCCAACCATCTGGCTGCGGGCTGTACTCTCTGAGATTATTTTACCAGCATCGGCCACAGACACAATTTGTTTTAGTTTGATAATGCCCGTAACCGGGTGCACATGCAGTTTTACGAAATGCACCGAGAAGGAATTCATGGCATATTTCTGCGCTTCTGCGCTTTGCTTTCCGGCATCTTTTATTACTTCTATTTCTGGTTTATTGGATTGCGTCAATAAATCGGTACAGGAAATATTGATGGATGAATTTGCAGTAGCGGATATAATACCTTTTTCATACTTCAATGCTTCCGGTTTTAGTTCTTTAAATGCAGCAATATTAGTAACCGCTAATTCTTTCAAGGTTTGTATTAATGCATCACATACAACAGTAATAGCAGTGCCAATAGCCGATGTGGTACCGGAACCTCCCTGCGTTGGACCGGTTGGGAAATCTGTATCTCCTAATTCAAACCTTACATTACTTTGTGGGAAACCCATCAGTGCTGCACCAATGTTTGTCATTGCAGTTGAAGTGCCGGTTCCCATGTCACTTACTGCACTTTGTAAAATTAATGTACCATCGCTTTTTAAAATGCCCTTTGCCGTTGCCTGTCCCCGACCTGCACCAAACACACCACCGGCCATGCCATAGCCAACCAGCATGCCATCTTCTGTTAAACTACCGGCAACGGTTGGCCTGTTTTTCCAGCCAATTTTTTCTTTACCCATGGCATAACATTCTTTGAGGAACCTGGTACTCCAGGGTAGTTTATTTACAGGATTAGCAGCAGTGTGATTAATCAGCCGCAGTTCGATGGGGTCAATATTTAATTTGTAAGACAATTCATCTAATGCTGATTCCAATGCAAAGCAACCGGTGGCGGGGCCGGGCCCACGCATCCAGGTGGGGGTATTTACATCAAGCGGTAATAACCTGTAGGTGGTATTTACATTGGGGCATTCGTATAAAAACTGCGAAACATTTACAATGCCTTCACCAAAATCTTCGTACTTTGATGTATTACTCACTGCATGATGTGTAATGCCGGTGAGTTTTCCCTGCTTATCGGCGCTGATGCCAATTTTTTGCCAGGATTGAGGGCGATAACCAACGGTTGTAAACATTTGCTCACGGGTAAGCACCAGCTTTACCGGGCGGTTTAATTTTTTTGCTGCAATGCAGGCTGCGGGTACATGCGGCCAGCTACGCAGCGCACTGCCAAAAGCACCACCTACATATTCGGTTACAACCCGCACATTTTTTTCATCAAGTCCAAAGTTTTGGGCTAAATGGAATTGTACGCCTTTTGGCCCCTGCGTTTTATTGTACACGGTTAATTTGTCATCTCCATCCCATGCAGCTATTGTAGCATGCATCTCCATGGGGTTATGTGTTTCAATAGGAATGGTATATTCTGCTTCAACAATTACTTCACCTTTTTTGTAAGCATCTGCATCACCACGTTTGTATTCGCCCGGTTTTTTTAATTTCTTTTCATCGTTTTTTGATTTTTCAAAGTCCGTATTAAATTCATCTTTTATGTATGCTGGTTTTACCAGCGATGCGGCATATACGGCTCTTTCCAATGTGTCAGCAATTACCATGGCTATTGGCTGTCCGTTGCTGTACACCAGGTTATTATTAAAAACTTTCAGCCCCCCCCATTCATAACCTTTTTTATTGGGGTCTTTGGCATAGGGGTTGTAACCCGGTACAGCAGGGCAGTTGAGATAATAAATAATATCCAGAACACCCGGCGCTTTTTTTGCATCGGAGAGTACCATGTTTTTTATTGAGCCTTTGGCAATAGTGCTGCAAACAAAAACAGCATAGGCCATATTGGCCAGTTTATGCTCTGCTGAAAATGTTGCTTTGCCTGTTACTTTATCAATGCCATCCACACGGTCGTCGGCAAGCCAGGTTTCGTTAATATGAAGATTTTTATCCATTGTTTGGTATCAATTAAAAGCCTGATTAAATTTATTGTGCTGCCTGCTGCAAGGCTACAGTTAAAGCAGCTTTACCCATTTTAATTTTAAAATTATTTTGTCCAAAACCAGCAGCGCCTTCCATTGCCATATTGGCTGCTGCAGTAAAGTTTTCTTTTGTTGGTTCTTTACCTGTTAAGAATTTTTCTGCGGCTGATAACCGCCAGGGTTTATGCGCCACACCACCCATGGCAAGCTTTGCATTTTGTATGGTATTGCCGGAAATTTCCAGCGCAACCGCAACTGAAACAAGTGCAAAGGCATAAGAAGCCCGGTCTCTTATTTTTAAATAATGTGTTTTATTAAATGAGTTTGCTGGTATGTGAATGCCGGTGATGAGTTCGCCTTTTTGCAAATTATTATCCAGCTCGGGTGTTTCGCCGGGCAGGCGGTGAAAATCGGTGAACAATATTTTCCGGTCGTTTTTTGGACCGGTAATATTTACTGTTGCATCAAGGGCAGCCAGCGCCACGCACATATCACTTGGGTGAACGGCAATACACTTTTCGCTTGTGCCAAACACAGCATGCATACGGTTTTGCCCCTGCAAGGCACCACAGCCACTGTTGGGTTCACGTTTGTTGCAGGGCATGGTAATATCATAAAAATAAGCGCATCGGGTGCGCTGCATTATATTACCACCAACAGTTGCCATATTTCTTAATTGTGCAGAGGCACCTGCATTTATCGCCATGGCAAGCAGTGGGTATTTTGATCTGATAAGCGGATGTCCGGCCACATCGCTGTTTAATGCCAATGCACCAATAAAAATGCCAGTTGCGTCGTCAGTAATTTGTTTTAGCGGCAGTCCGTTTATATCAATTAATTTTTCGGGAGCGGTTACGCCTTTCTTCATCAGGTCAACCAGGTTGGTACCGCCTGCAATAAATTGTGCTGCTGCATTTTTTGCTTTTGCATCAACGGCAGCTTTGGCCGTGGAGGTTCTTATGTAGTCAAAGTTTATCATACCTGTTGCCCTCCTTTTTTTACTTCCATAATGGCATCAACAATATTTGGGTAAGCGCCGCAGCGGCAGATATTGCCACTCATGTATTCCCTGATTTCTCCGGCAGAATTTGCGTGACCTTCTTGAATACATGCAACTGCCGACATGATTTGCCCGGGTGTACAATAGCCGCATTGAAAACCATCATGCTTAATAAATGCTTCCTGCATGGGATGCAGTTTATCTCCATTGGCGAGGCCCTCAATGGTGGTAATCTTTTTTCCTTCATTCATCACCGCCAGCGACAGGCAGGAATTAATGCGTTTACCATCCACATGCACGGTGCAGGCGCCGCACTGGCCATGGTCGCAACCTTTTTTTGTGCCCATCAGGTGTAGTTGTTCTCTCAACAGATCCAGCAGTGTTACCCTTGGCTCCACTGATAAACTATGTGTCACGCCATTCACTTCCAGCCGCAGTGGCATTTGCTCAAATAAAGCCGCAATCTTTTCATCGTTTTCAGCAGCTTTTACCAACGCAGGCGAAGCTATGCTAAGTGCTGCCAGGGCTGTGGATCTTTTTAGAAAATCCCTTCGGGAACTGTTGTTATTTTCTGTATGCATAGTGGAGATATGAAAACTTAAATTTAGTTATTTAAGCGGTCTAAAAAAAATGATTGTTTTAAGTAATAATTGTGCTGACCGTGCGGCAAGAGTGATGGAAGAAATAGTGTACTATGCTGAAATGCTGCCTGGCCGGAGTACATACAACGGCAATGTAATACCAGGTGTAATTATTAAATAGCTCAAAGTTATTTTATAATATTATCCGGCATGGTATAGGGAGTATTGTGATGACGAAGCAAAGCTTGCCTCACCCGGTTTTTGCCTTTTAGGGCTACACTTCAGCTCATGCTGCATACGGCCTGAGTCAGGCTAAAGTGGCTGCTTTTAACGCTGACAGCAGCGTAGTCGCAGATTTTGCAGTCAATTGAAAAGTATTGGTTCAGCGTGTAAAAATCCTCAGTTTGCAGGAGGGTAGATGGATGATCTGTATTGACAGTTGGGCTAAGCGAAGCGGCGGGTAAGGCCGTCTGCAGCGTTATACCTTTCACCTCATCATGGGTAAAAATGTTATTCTGGGAAAATTATTTGGAATGGTTCCAATTATTTTAACAGCATTTATGATAAGCAGATTGTATTACTTTTGCAGCGTATGATAGCAATTGATAACATCCTGGTGAGTGATGAAGTGATTAAAGAGCAGTTTGTATGCGATCTTAACAAATGCAAAGGCGGCTGTTGTGTAGATGGTGATGCCGGGGCACCCCTTACCAAAAATGAGCTGGACGATATGAATGAAGTATATGAAACTGTACTTCCGTACCTCGGCAGCGAAAGCAGAAAAGAACTGGAGCGGCAGGGGAGGTACGTATATGATAAAGAGTTTGGCTGGGTAACACCCACTATTGAAGGGAAAATTTGCGTGTATGGTATTACAGATGCCAAAGGCATTGTAAAATGTGGTATTGAGCAGGCTTTTTTAGATGGCAAAACGAGCTGGAAAAAACCCATCAGTTGCCATTTGTTTCCGGTACGCATTACTAAAAGCAGGCGGGGTGAAACAGAGTATGTAAATTA
>JANMDL010000433.1:0-1928 GCA_031376295.1 Chitinophagales bacterium | reverse complement strand
CATGTGCTCGCCGTCGTGCTTGTCGCCGTAGGCAGGGTGCACGGCGTGGGCCATGTCGGCGCTGATGAGCCAGGACTGGGCGAGCGCCCGCGAGAGGCCGCCGGCGCCGTCGCCGTGGGCGTCGCGCACCACGCGGCCGAGGATCTGCTCGAGCCACCCGCTTTGGGCGCCACCGCCGGAAGAGTTACGGGCTCCGCTTCCGTAGGTGGTTGCGGAGCCTGCCGCACAAGTACCGCAAGAACCTGGCTCACGACTGGCGGCTCGCTGGCGCGCGACGGCGCCGTCAACTTGGGGAGGATCTGTGCTGGGCCTAAAATGCCAACCCATGCAGATCCAATTCCAGGGCCCCGGGGGCGAGGTGGTGCGACTCAGTGAGCACGCCGTCGCGCAGACCATCCAGCGCACGGCCGACCCCAAGTTGCTCTACGCCCATGCCGAGGCCTGGCTCTGCCGGGAGTTGCGGGCCCGGCTCCCGGGGGCCAGGGAGGCCACCTGGATGGGCCTGCCGCGCCGGTTGGTGCCGCTCTCCTATCCCGGCGGGGTGGAGTTGGTGGCGGTACTCAGCCCCGAGCAGGACCGTTGGGTGGTTCGCACGGTGCTGACCGCCTACATGGCCGAGGCGGGCTTTCGGACGGGCAGCCTTCGGGGGACCGGGCAGAAGCCAGCGGAGGTGGTGGCGCCCCCGCCGAAGCTCGCCATGCCGTGTAACCCCGGGGCCGGGGCCCGCTGGTTGATCCGGGCGGTGGGGCCCAACGGGCAGAACGTCGCCTATTCCGGCTCCGTGGAGAAGATCGTGGCCCGCCGGGAGGCCTTGCAGCGCGCAGGATTCCACTCCATCGAGGTCAAGGAGCAATAACCGTGTGCGACTTCCCCAGTCCCGAGTTCTACGAGGAGCGGTTGATCCTGGCCGCTCGCAAGGCCCACCAGTGCGTGGAGTGCTTCAAGCCCATCTCGCCGGGGGAGCGCTACACCCGGGTCTCGGGCAAGTGGGACGGGGAGGTGGACAACTACCACTTCCACTCAGGGTGCTACGAGTTGGTCCGCTACTTCCCCGACGAGGACGGGTGCTTCCAGTTCGAGGTGCTGCGGGAGATGCAGTTTGGAGAGGAGGAGAACGACCACCCCATGGTGCGGCGCTGGCTGGCCATCTTCCGGCCAGAGGAGTTTGCGGCCCTGGGCCCCGAACCCACCCCACCGATTGCCCCCGGGGGGCACTATCGCCGCGCAGAAGCCTACGATCCATGGGCGCCAGGCCGGGGACGTACAGAGTTCGTCCGCTCGGCCATGGGGTGGGCGTTGTGAATGCCTCCACTTGCAGGGATTGTGGCGAGTCCATCTTGTGGATGTTGACCATCAACGGCGCAAACATGCCGGTGGACTTTGACACGGTGGACGGGGACGCCGCGCAACAGGTCGAGGACGACAGTGGCAGGGAGAGGCTGCTCTATGACCGTCGGTTGGGCCACGTCAGCCACTTGGACACTTGCCAGGCCAAGCAACGGACTGTTCGCCCGCCGCGCCACTCGCAACCAACCGATCCTCGCATCGGCACCCGGGAGTGGGCCCTCCAGGTGTTCTACCTTCGGGAGGGGGCCCCGCCAGAGGTGGTGAAGGCAGTCCACCGGGCGCTGGTGATCAAGAACCATCCCGACCGAAACCCGGGGGGGCACGAGGCCACCGTTCAGATCAACCTTGCCCTCGACGTGCTCAAAAAGGGTTGAGTCGCCGGGCGCCCAGGGTTGCCTGATCCAGGCGCAGCAGGAAGTTCACAAAGTCGGGGTTGGAGAGCGGGGTGTGCCCGCGCATGGCCGGCGCGGCCCCGCGTCGTTCCCGCACCAGGGCGATGGCCTCCTGGATGGGGTGCCCGGAGAAGCGCAGCAACTCCACCTTAAATGATAGGTTACTTCTTTCAATGATTTTTCTGCAAT
>JANMDL010000424.1:0-11227 GCA_031376295.1 Chitinophagales bacterium | reverse complement strand
ATCCAAAATGCTTTTTCTGCAGGTCACGCAGTTCTTTTTCCTTATTATAAAGCTCGTCTTCCCTTTTTTTCTTCAGCTCGTCACCCAGCATTACCTGCTCGGCATCATAATCTTTATACATTTTGTCAAGGGCAGCCTGTTTCAGGTCTACTTCCTGCTGCCACTGCTCGCTGAACTGGTCAAGTTTTTTTTGTGCTTCCTTGTACTCCGGCAATTTTTCTAATATGTACTTGCTGTCAATTACTGCATAGCGTTGCGCCTGAGTACCAAAGGCAAAGGCGGTGCAAACAAATGCAAGAAGGATGAATTTTTTCATTTTTTCTTTTATCTGGTTTAAAAATTATTAATCTGCTTCCACACCAAGCATAAATGTAAACTTGGTGGCATTTTTAAATGGCTCACCTGCCCTTATCCTGTCAAACCCTATGCCATAATCAAACCCGAGTAACCCAAACATTGGCAGGAAAAAACGCATACCCACACCTGCCGAACGGCGCAGCTTAAAGGGGTTGTAGCTTTTAAAATCGTACCATCCGTTGGCTGCCTCAAAAAAGGCAAGGCCATAAATAGTACTGCTGGGATTAGTACTGAAGGGGTAACGCAACTCGAGCGTATACTTATTAAAAATAGTAAAGAATTCTCTTGCATTTCCGTTATCCGGGTTCGACTTGGGGTTGCTGGTTTCGTACACCGGGTAACCCCTGTGGGCAATAATATCATAACCAAGCAGTGCAAAGTTGTTGCTGAGGCCGGCATCACCCACCTGGAAGCGCTCAAACGGCGATATTTTTAACTTAGTGTTATACCGTCCGATAAAACCATATTTGGCAGATGCTTTCAATATAAATTGCTTGTTCTTTTCTTCACCCCTTGCCCTGCCAATAGGCACATACCAGTCGCCGGTAAAGCGCCATTTATGAAATTCTGGCAACTTAAACTGGTTGTCGGTTTCTTTAGTAAGCCCAAGTAGTGAGTAAGGCAATGTAAACTGCCCGCTGAGCATAAAGTTTGAACCGCTGGTTGGGAAAATTGGGCTGGGGCCTGCTGAGTTGCGCAACAAGGTTATTTTAGCACTGATGTTGGTGGATGTGCCATTGCTCAGGCCCTGAAATACGTTGCCGTAATTCTTCAACTTATACTGCTGAAAATTGAGTGAATAAATAAGTGTAAAAAAGTCATCGGGCCATTTTAACTGCTTACCAAGTGATAAGGAAACACCAATTGTTTTGATGAAGGAAGTATCGCCGCAGGCACGGCAAAAACTACCAAACTGATCAAAAGCATTGGCATATTTTGTGTTGAAAAAGCTTACCGTAAATGAGTTGCGTTTTTTACCGCCCAGCCAGGGTTCGGTAAAGGAGAAATTATAAGAGCGGAATGCCCTGCCATTAGATTGTATCCTGGCACTAAGCTTCTGTCCATCGCCAGATGGCAAAGGATCCCAGCTTGATTTTTTAAATATATTGAAGATGGAGAAGTTGTTAAAGGTAATACCCAGTGTGCCTGTTAAACCAATGCCGCCACCCCAGCCTGCCGACAGTTCTAATTGATCGGAAGATTTTTCTTCTACTCCCCAGTTAATATCCACCGTACCATTTTCCTGATTGGGTACTACATTCGGATTTATTTTTTCGGGGTTAAAATATCCTAATTGCGATAACTCACGTTGTGTACGGATTATGTCGGAACGGCTGAATTTATCGCCTGGTACAGTTCTCAACTCCCTGCGTATTACGTGTTCTTTTGTTTTATCATTTCCACTGATGGTTATTTTGCCATAGTTGGCCTGTGGCCCTTCCATCATCCTTATTTCATAATCAATGGTATCGTTGTACACGGCCGTTTCTACCGGGTCTACCCTGAAGAAAAGGTACCCATCGTCCATATACAAACTACTGATGTCGCCACCTTCGGCAGAAAGTTGCTTACCCAGCCGTTTGTTCAGTATATCTAAGTTGTAAGTATCCCCTTTTTTAACTGCCAAAAACAGATTAAGTATCGAATCAGGATATTTTGTATTACCTCTCCAAACGATATTACCAAAATAATACTTACGGCCTTCTTTTACTTTAATATCAACATTGATATTTCCTTTTTTATTGTAAAACTGCGTATCAGCTTCAATCAGGGCATCCCGGTAGCCCAGTGAGTTGTAATACTCCAGCAGGCGCTCTTTGTCTTCTGCATATTTCTTATCGTTAAACTTGGAGGAGCTGAACAATTTCATCCTGAAATAAGGATCCAGGTATTCTTTTGTTTTACTGATAGATAAGGGGCCGTTATCATTCAGGTATTCTTTAAAACTGGCTGTTTTAGCGCTGTCGCTGTAAGGGCTTTTTACCTTTTCGGGTGACAGGCTGATCCTGGTCATTTCTTTGGTTCCCTTCAATTGTTTTTTAAGTTTCAGATCGGTTACATTTTCATTGCCGGTAAAGTTTACAGAGTTTACCTTTACTTTTTTCCCTTTGTCGATATAAAAGGTAAGGCGTATGGCATTGGGCGTTGAATTATCCACTTCCTCCACCATCCTAACAGTTGCGTTCCTGTATGCTTTATCAGCATAAAATTTGCGGATGGCTTCCAATGCGCTCAGCTTCATATTTTCTGTAATCACCCTCATTTTGGACAGTTGCACTTTTCCTTCCAGGTCGTCACGTTCTCCTTTTTTAACACCAATAAATTTAAAATCTACCAGGCGTGGTCTTTCTTTCAGCGCAATTTCAATGTACAAATTTCTTTCCTCCAGGCGGGTAAGGTAAATTTTTACATCAGAAATAAGGCTTTGCCGCCACAGGTTGTTAATAGCCTTGCTAAAAGCATCCGTTCCCGGTATCTGTATTTTATCGCCAATGGCCAGGCCGGAAATGGAAATGATGAGTGACTCATCAAACGACTGTGTACCGGTAACCGTAATGCCTGCCAGGGTATATTCTTTCGGGAACTTTGAGTTGTAAATTTCCTGTAATTGCGGGTTTATGGAAACGGGTGTGGTATCGCTGGCTACCTGTGCAAACAAAGCATTGCCTGCAGCCAGTAAAAATAAAGCAGTAAATAGTTTCTTGTAAATACTTAACATCAAATTATGTTTTATACAGCCGGCAAATTAACCCCAATAATTAAAACTATTTGTTAAATGCTGCCACCTTTCAATATTGTTATATAAATATCACTATTAAGCGGGCAAATTTTTAACTAAATTTTAGCCTTTTGCCTGCTTATTATCCTTTTATCAAATATCTTCTGTTGTTTCTTCTTTTACCTGTTCGCCCGTTTTGCCAAACCGCCTTTCCCGCTGCTGAAAATCAATAATAGCTTCGTACAGGTTGTGTTTGCGAAAGTCGGGCCACCTGGTATTGGTGAAGTACAACTCTGCATAGGCAAGCTGATAGAGCAAAAAGTTGCTTATACGGTATTCGCCACTTGTACGGATCATCAGTTCGGGGTCGGGAAAACCACTTGTGGTAAGGTATTTCTGCAGGGTTTCCTGCGATATTTCGCCCGGCTGCAGTGTTCCCTGCTGTACATCTGCGGCTATTTTTTTTACGGCATTTACCAACTCCCAGCGGCTGCTGTAGCTGAGTGCCATTACTAAATTCAGGCCGGTATTGGCGGCTGTTTCCTGCAGGGCTTCCTTCAGTTCCTGCCGGGCATTTTCCGGAAGCATTTCCATATCGCCAATTACGTGCAGTTTTACATTGTTTTTATTCAATGTGGCTACTTCTTTGCGGATGGTATCTACCAAAAGCTCCATCAGGCCTGTAACTTCATATTCGGGCCTGTCCCAGTTTTCGGTACTAAAGGCATACAGGGTAAGATAGCCAATGCCCAGTTCGGCACAGCCCTCGGTAATATTGCGCACACTTTCCACTCCATGAAAGTGCCCAAAAAGGCGATCCTGCCCTTTTTCCTTTGCCCAGCGGCCATTCCCATCCATTATGATGGCAATGTGCTGCGGCAGGCGCTGCATGTCTATTTTATCTTTTAGCTGCATAAATTCTACACCAAAACCGGTTACCCGCTTGGTTTTAGGGGTGCAAAGGTAGTGAAAATTAGTTGTAAAGGGCGTTTGCATTAAAACTGCCGGGGACAAACAGGTTGCAATATGCCCTCACAAGCAAACTTGTACTTTTCCATAAAATTGTAAAATGCTTTATTTTTTACTAATCGTATAATTATCAACAGCTTACATACATAATACGCTGGCATATTTAGCTTTTTCTGCCCACCTGTTGGTTTTGTTACCTTTGCCATATAAATCAACCGTATAAATGACAATTATCTTAGACGGAAAAATAACACTGGAACTGATGAAAGATGACCATGCACTGCCCCTGCTGGAACTGGTAAATGCCAACAGGCTGCATTTGCGGGAATGGCTGCCCTGGGTAGACCATATGCAGACTATTGAACAATTTCTCAATTTTATTGCCCAGTCTGAAAAAAAGGAGGCTGCCGGCACTGACTTTGCATATATGATACTGTACAATGGCGTGGCTGCGGGCAGAATTGGTATTTACAATATTGACCAGCAAAACAAAATTGGCGCCATCGGCTATTGGCTGGGAGAAGCGTTTTCAGGAAAAGGCATTATCAGCAAAGCTTGTATTGCACTTATTAACCACAGCTTTGCCTCACTTGATATTAACAGGATTGAATTAAAATGCGGTACCGGCAACCTCAAAAGCCAGGCTGTGGCCGAAAGGCTTGGTTTTAATAAAGAAGGCATCATCCGCCGGGGAGAATTGCTGTATAATAATTTTATTGATTTGTACCTTTACTCAATGCTGAAAACCGACTGGGAAGCAGGGAGGAATACACCATAATTTATGTTTTATCTTCCTTACTGAACATATCGCTGAAGATATTGTTTTTGTCCAGTTCTTCTATGTCACTCAATTCCAGTTCAATGGCCTTGGTGCTTTTGTTGATTTCGATCAGCGACAGCACAATGGAGGTTAATAAAAAGATGAGGCTGAATGCAAATATAATATGCGCCAGCTCCATATTACTTCTGAAGATGACATACATACACAGTACACAACAAAAAAAACTGAGAATGCCAAAGCCCTGCATATAACGGATGAGGTTGAGCCTGCTGCGGATATTTTTTATCTGGTTCAGCACATTTTTTTCACGGCCACCTTTTATGTATTCGCTGTGGAGCTTGCGTACCAGTGATGCCAGCGACAGAAACCGGTTGGTATATGCCAGCATCAGCAGCGTTATGGCCGGAAAGAGCAGTGCAGGAATATTTATACTGAGGTCTGTCATTTACCGAAGTTAATTAATTACAGAGCAGGAAAATGCCTGACCGCTTAAAAAGGGGTAGACCAATTTTCCGCTGTCCTTTTTGTTTGCTGTTGCCGGGGTGCCACTTACTTCTACTTTTTCCATACTGCTCCTACGCCTGCATCCCATAACCTGGTATTGAATGCAGGAATAAGCAGTTTCAGCATTTCAACTCCCCTGCTTTCCAATATTGCCCATTCGGCATCTAATTCTTTCATCCTGTCGAGGGAAGGCTGGTTTACCTTTGGTATGTCGCTCTCTGTCTGGTTAATCAAAAACAAATAGTTGGCAGTAAATTTTGCAGGAAAATTGTCTGCATCATCATATACTTTTGTTTTGCGCTGTATCATATCCTCATCCCTGGCCTTCATCTTTTTTACCAAAGAATCACCCTCCTTTTTTAAGGCAGCGTACTTATCCTCAGTTAAAGTGGCCATCAGCGATTCTAATTGTTCTCTTTTTGCATGCAGGGTATTAATCATTTTGTGCATGGCAGTCAATTTATTTTCCATACTGGTCATGATGCTGTTGTATTGCTGGTAATCTGCAGCAGGCACCAGGTATAAAGGATTGGTCAGTATCTCAGCAACAGTTGTTGCTTTTTCTGTTCCTGCTTTTAGTGTAATGCTGTATTTACCCGGAACTGCTTTATGGCCACGGTACCCTGCTTCAATATATACATCCGGCACCCCCGGCATGGTAGCGTACCGCATGTTCCATACAAAGCGGTTTAGTCCTTTTGCTTTTGACAAAACAGGTTCAGCCGGTGGGCCACCATCATACTTTTTATATGCAGCATCTTTTTTTGAACTGAAGCTACGTATAATATTTCCTGTTTCATCTTTAATTTCCATTGTAAGCCGGATGGAATCTTTTAAAGCCGGCAACTGGTAATAAATAACCACCCCGGTTGATGGATTAACACCACGGGATGTACTCAATCCTGTAAATGCTGCACTGTTCCCGTCCAGCTCACTTGAACCGTTGACGATGTATGCGGGCGAAGGTAGAAATACTGAAAATGCAGTGTCCTTTTTATACTGGCGGATCAGTGCCAGGTCGTCCAATACCCAGAACGACCGGCCGGATGTGGATGCAATAAGGTTCCCTTTATGGATCTTTAAATCAGTAATGGGCGTAACTGGTATATTCAGTTGAAAGGGTTCCCATTTTTTTCCCCCGTTCCAGGATATATAAATTCCCGTCTCCGTTCCTGCAAACAGCAAATCCTTACGCTCTGTATCTTCCCTTACCACCCTTGTAAATGCACCATCGGGAATACCGCTGTTAATTTTCATCCATGTTTTACCATAGTCGGTTGTTTTATACAAACCCGGAGTGTGATCATTGAATTTATACCGTGTGGTGGCAATATAAGCCGTTGCCTTATCAAAAGGGGATATTTCAATGGCATTAATCAAACATTCGGGTAACCCGGCAGGTGTAATGTTTTGCCAGTGTTCGCCATTATCTTTTGTTAAAAAAACAAGTCCATCATCACTACCGGTATAGATAACCCCTTTTTCATGCGGTGATTCAATAATGTATGCCAGCGTTCCGTAATTTTCTGCACCTACGGCCTCATTGGTATAAGGTACACCGGGTTTGCCCTGTTTTTCTTTTTCATTCCTTGTTAAATCAGGTGACGCTTCTGTCCAGGTTTTTCCCATGTCGGTTGTACGCAGTACATATTGCGATCCGTGATAAAAAGTACCAGGGTTGTGTTTACTCCAGATGATCGGTGCATTCCAGTTAAACCGGTACTTCATGTCTTTTGCATCACGGGTTAAATACTGGATGGGTGCTGCCATAATATTGGTACTTGCCTTTGCCGGTGAGTTCAGCACTTCAATGGTACCCTGGTAGCTTCCTCCCAGAACATACTTCGGATCATCGGGATTAAAAGCAAGGAAAGCACTTTCACCACCTGCTGAATAAGTCCAGGCTGTTGCACCAATACCACCGCTCCCCGGTTCCCTGCTGGCAATCTTTACTGAACTATTGTCCTGCTGACCGCCATAAATATTGTAGGGAAAAAGATTGTCGGTATTAACACGGTAAAATTGTGCTGTGGGCTGGTTGTTCTGGCTGCTCCATGTTTTTCCGCCATTGAAAGTAATGGCCGAGCCACCATCATCCGAAATAATCATGTTATTTGAATTAGCCGGGTTGATCCAGAGATTGTGATAATCGCCATGTGTATTGCTTATATCCTCCCAGGTTTTTCCCCCGTCGATAGATTTGAATGCGGATGCACTCAGCACATAAATGGTATTTTCATTATTGGGATCGGGAAACATTTCAATATAATACCATGCCCTTTGTATGAGGTGATGATCGTTTGTTACCTGGCTCCAGCTTTTGCCAGCATCGGTTGACACGTACAGGCCGCCTTCTTCTTTTTCAGAATCGCTTTCAATCAGGGCATATACTTTTTCGGCATTGGAACGGCAAACCGCAATTGACATTTTGCCCATTTCTTTTGGCAAGCCTTCCGTCATTTTTACCCAATGCTCCCCTCCATCGGTTGATTTGTACAAACCACTGCCGGTTCCGCCGCTGATTACCTTCCAGGGCAGGCGCCCATGCTCCCACATGGCAGCATACAATATCATGGGGTTGCTCATGTCCATAGATATTTCGGCACAGCCGGTTTTGTCATCCACATACAGCACATTTTTCCAGGTGGCACCACCATCTACCGATTTATAAATGCCTCTTTCCTTTGATTTGCTGTACAATGCACCCTGCGCTGCCACATATACAATGTTTGGATCTTTTGGATGAATAACAATACGGGCAATATGCTGTGTGGCATCAAGCCCCATTTTTTTCCAGGTTTTTCCTGCATCGGTTGATTTATACAGGCCGTCTCCATGGTGTGTCATAACACCACGTACTGCATGCTCCCCCATGCCTGCATACACAATATTCGGGTCACTATCAGCAACTGCCACAGCGCCAACAGAGCCTGTTTTAAAAAATCCGTCGGAGATATTGTTCCATGTAATGCCCATGTCATCTGTTTTCCAGAGTCCGCCACCGGTAGTGCCCTGGTAATACACATTGGGATTGCCAATAACACCAGTTGCACAATTGGAGCGTCCGCCACGGAAAGGCCCGATGCACCTCCATTTCACGGGTTTAAAATAACTGTCCAGGCCAGCAGTATCCTTTAAAAGCTGGGCACTTGTATTAAACGCTATAAATAGTAAGCCCAATATCAATAGCTGTTTTGGCATAATGAGTAATTTATCCGGAAATATAAAAAATAATTGGCAAAGGAAAATTAATAATGAAGTGTCAAGGTACTCAAATTTATTGTTGGGGAATTGAAACAGGGTATTTCAAATTTTCGCTTTATGGCCTTGGCCTGCGCTGTTCGGCTTTTTCTCTCTTACTTTTTTTCTTGTCAAAAAAAGTAAGCAAAAAAGGACACCGCCGCCGATTACATCCCGGCGGCGGAGGGTTCCCTGATTAGGCTTTTGTACTACTGTAGCCTCAACATAAGTAATTCTACATCAATGCAGAGACCGAAGCGAAGATGATGGAGGCGAAAGTTTGGAATACCCCTTAATTCAAACGACCACGTGCAGGATGCCCTGCGGATTATTGCCAGGGCATCAGCCTCAATGCATTTGCCTCAAAAATTCGGGGTAATCAAATCAGGCTGTTTTGCTTTAGCAGTTTTCTTCCGCTCCCTCCATTGCTGAAACTTCCAGCCCAGCCAGGCGCTGCCTGCGCCGAGCAATGCACCTGCAAATACATCGCTCGGGTAATGCACCCCCTGGTACATGCGTGCCCATGCAACGCTGCTGGCAAACAGGTACGATGGCACAATCACATACCACTGCCGGTAGCGCAGTGCCAGCTCAGTTGCGGTGCAAAATGCTGCCGATGTATGGCCCGATGGAAAGGACCTGCCGCCATCTTCATCATCTCTTTTTATAATAAATACATAGGTTTCAAATGGCCGCTTACGGTCAACAATTCTTTTTATTGATTGGGTAAGTACTGCAGATAACAGGTAGCCACCTGCCATGTAAATGCCGTCTTGCTGTAATTGTTTATCGTGTTTAATCAGGCCGATAATATATGTGGATACAGGTACGCCAATGCTGGTTGCGGTTACGGATGATGCAACACCTTCGAGATACCAGTTTTTAAAACCGGTTTCCCGGGCGTTGATTTTTTTAAGTAGGCTGAGGTCGAAGTTTTGGGCATTGGTTTGCAAGATGCAGCCAGACAGGCATACAAATGCAATACATATCAAACTGCTTTTTTGCATAGCAGCAAGATAACACCATTATGCTTGTTGTGAAATCATTACCCTACATTTTTTTGCCCGGTATTTAAAAGCACTGCATCATAATAAAGGCATCCCGAAAAGTGCCTTATCACAACAAAACATTAAAAACTTATTTCACCGTATAACTCAGCGGTATATTCAACTTAACACTAAAATTTCTACCCATACCAAACACACCCTGCCTGCCGGTTACCTGGTTTTCGGCTGCATACTTAAGGCGGCTCAGGTGATTCTGGTATGCCACATCGGTAATATTGTTGCCCGTTATATACAGGCTGAACAATGGCTTGTTTTTAGTTGTAACAAAATCGGCTCCAATGCCAATATTCATCAGCGTATAACCACGGGTGGGTGTTTCGGTATTGTACACCTGGAAAACCCTTTCCTGGCTGAAATTATTATCAAACTGCAGCTTGAGGTAACAGTTGCGAAGATTGTTTTCTACTTTGTCAAAATCGGCCCTTATTTCTGTAAGCAGCCTGGGTGCAGGCATAAAAGGTATGTTATTGGTGAACTCAATTTTGTCTTTAAATCTTCCTGCTACAAAAGAGAAAGTATTTTCAATGTGCAGCCAGTCGAGCGGATGCGGATGAAAATCCAGCGTTACTTCTGCGCCGCTGATGGTTGCTTTGCGCTGGTCGAATTTAAAAGCAGTGATGTCATCGCCACCCACATTGATTACGGAGTCGCCACCTGCTGCAGCTTCCAGCTTGCGGTAAAAAATAAAGTTATCATAGCTGTTGAAATAAGCAGCCGTAATTAAGGAGAAATGCTCGGTATTAAATTCAAACCCGCCATCAAATTGCAGGCTGGTTTCGCTTTTCAGGTTCTGGCTGCCATACTCGTAGCGGTTGGTGCCCTCATGCGTACCATTGCTTGCCAACTCGGGTATGCTGGGCGCACGGAAGCCCCGGGCCACATTCAGTTTTACGTTCAGGTTTTTTGTGAGTTCCGCAGTGATACCTGCCGCACCGGAAAAATTGGAAAAAGTTTTTTTAAATGCAGGCACCAGTTCGTTTGCACCATCCATCAGTTGCTTTGAATCGAGATTGCGGTTGTCGTATCTTACACCTGCACTCAGGTTGATTTTCTTAAAACTTTTTTGTGTGTACAAAAACCCGCCAATGTCAAAAATTTTATACTCCGGTATCAGCGATTCCAGCCCCGGGTTTTTATGATTTTGCGCCATACCATTACCACCCAATGACATCTTCCAGCCTTTTACCTCTGCCAGGTGAAACTGTGCTGTGTAAGTGAGCGTTCTGGTATCAAAATAGTTTCCAATTTCTTTGGGATCATCGGGGTTACCATATTCTTTCCGCTGGTTGCGCTGCAGGCCCACATTAAATGCCAGCCTGTTTTTGCCGAGGTTAATACTGTTATCAGTAGAAAATTTGGTGTGGATAATGCGCTGAAAAGGCACTACCGGCATGGTACTCCTGAAATCTTCTTTAGTAGCTTTTTGCTCGCCACCACCAGGCAGCAGTTTGATAAAATCACCATCGGTGTCCCTGTCGCCTTCTACAATGCCCACCTGCTGATTAAACCTGCTAAAGAGGAGGTGACTGAAACCCCAGCCACCATTGTAACCAAGGTATCCGCCAAAATTTTTTTCGTTGAACTTTGAAT
>JANMDL010000395.1:0-7100 GCA_031376295.1 Chitinophagales bacterium | reverse complement strand
CCCATCCTAGGTAATTGGCATATCTACTCAATGCTTGATTTAGATTTTTTAGAACGGCATTGGTCAAATAAGCTTTTAAACCTTTAGCTGAGAACCCTTTTGATACCCAGAAATCAACTAAGGCTTTTTCCTGCTCTTTCTCCTCAATTACTTCCTGCTCCTTAAGTTTTAAAGCTTCAAGCATATTTATAGCCTCAGTATAGTCTGTTTCTAGAAATACCTTAATCTCTGGTACTTTTTCCTTTTTATTAATTAGAAGCTCAGTGATATGCTTTAATTCTGATTCTATTGAAGTTACCCTTTCTTTTAAAGCCCTTTCTCTACCTCTAGATTCAGCCCACAACATTAGCTCAGTAAATTCCTTTTCAGCTTGTTCTTTTAATGGTTCTAGCTCAGCGAATTTAGTAGCTCTTTCAATTTCTAAATTAGCTCCTTTAAAACCCATTTCTTCAATACGTAAATCATATGTAGCTATAGCTAAATTTTGATTTGTTATCAATTCTTCTTGCTTATCTTTACTTAGTGGGTTACTACATACTGAGCAATGAAGTTCTATTGGCTTACTTAAATATTCTCTTTGTTGTTTTGCAGCTATAATAGCTACTTCATTGTATTCTATTTCTCTAACTACTTGGGCATATTTAGCTAAAGCTTTTTCGTAAATCTCCTTATAATTGGTCTCAAAAGCAGTTAATTTAGGTAATAACTCCATCTCATTGCAAACAGAATCATACATCACCTGCTTTTCACTAAGCCTCTGCTCTAAATCCAAAATAGCAGCATTATACGTTGCAATTTTCTCTTTTTCTCGCTCATAGTGAGTAGCTTTAGCCTGTTCCTGATTACTTTGCTCCAGCTTCTTCATGGAAATATCAACCTCAATTGCTGCTATGTTTTTTCTCAAGTTGATTATTCTAGCCAGTAAAGTTTCCTGCGTAACTTTAGCTTTTGATAAAGCCTCATCTACCCAGTTGAAATTGAAAAAGTTGTCAATTAAGCTGGTTTTAGATACTGTAGAGCTATTTAAAAAGCTCTTACCTGATTGGTTTATGTAGGTAGTAAGTGTAAAAGTGTTTAAATCTATTTGCAATATTGAATCTACCATAGATTGTACATCCTTTATTGCTCTTTGAGGTTGTAATGAACCATCTATAAACAAGTAAAGCCCAGAGCCTCCAGTTATTCCAGCAGCTACTTCACCTTTATAATCAATGGTTCTTACTACTCTGTAGTAGTTATATTCATAACCCTCTCCTATTTTAAAGTCCACTGATACAAAGGTCCCTTTAAAATCATGTCCTCTTATTCGCTCCCTTGAGGGTATTTCATCCTTGGTGATGTCATTCAAAGCATCTCCTCCATATAAAGCCCACATCAAAGCCTCAATCATAGTAGTTTTACCACTACCATTAGGGGCCTCTATGAATGTCAATCCATCTTGAATATCTATTTCTTGGTATTTTGCTAAGCGTTTGAATCCTTCTATTATTATATTTCTAAAAACTATCATTGGATATACTTTTTACCTTCATCAATTAATGTTTGGTTTAATTCTGTAGCTTGACAATAATTGTAGAACTGTTGCTGAACTGAATCATTCAATCGAACTACTTCTACCTTATTGCTCATAGTATTTGTTGGTCTTAATTGTACTGTAGGCTTCACCAATTGTCTGTAGCTAGTTTTTATCGGAGTTACTTTCATTGTCTCAGTATCAAACTCTAATATATACTTTTCCTTACCTTCATCGGACAAATCCCGATGGTGGGGATTTCCTACAGTGTACATTTTATGACCTATTTTATTAAAATTATGAATATGCCCATTGAATACCATATCAAACTGGTGAACGTCATCATAAAAAATGTCAGTATTTGGCTGAGTATTGTCAGTTTGATGAGTTAGTAGAATATCAATACCTCCTTCGGATACCTGTTGGTGTGATAGATATTCTAACCAAAGCTCTCTCTTGTCGAAGAATGGCACTCCATGTACCGTAACATTGCCCTCAGACCATTTATCAGTCCTATTGTCTAAAAGGATGAAGTTTTCAAAAGCCTCCTGTAGAACCTTTAAAGCACTCTCTGCTGGTAGGTAGACAAAACTTCTTGTTGTCATGTCATGGTTGCCAGAGATGGCTATGAATTTCACATCCGGATAGCGTTCAAACATATCCTTAAAAACTGAGAATACTATGTTAAGAACATGAGCCTTAATTGCTCCTGCCTTGTCAAATAAATCACCTGCAAAAAGGATATTCCCATTCAATTTAGATGCCCTTTCAAAAGCTTCCTTGATGGGAAGTACTGACTCTTCCAAACGAGAAAAAGCCGAATTGTTAAAGCTTGGATAGTCTTCAACGTGAATATCTGAAAGTACTATAAATCTCATTCTATTATTTTAAATTGTTCTTGATTGTAAATTCTAATGCGCTCGTCAGCATGAGTATTAAAATGTTCGATATGGTCATAAAAATCGTATATATAGACCACATCTTCTTTTTCTTCTTTCTTCCTCAAAGCTCTCCCAATATACTGCTTGAGCTTTATTTCGCTCATATACCCACTAGCATAGATAAGACTACGAATATTTCTAGCATTTACCCCCTCTTGGATTACGGAGGTACTTATTAAAGCATTATACTTACCATCATAAAATTCTTCTAGTAATTCTTTCCTCTTCTTGATGGGTAGCTTACCATGAAGTATAGGCACATTAAATGGGTACAAGGCTTTCTGTAATACCTCTGCATGACCAAACTCTTCAACTACGATTAAAGTCTCCTTCAAAGCCTTTAAAACAAGCTCTTTCATAATAGCTATTCTAGTTCTATTATTTAAAACTAGTCTCTTTGCCTCTTTGTATGAAGCCTTAGTGACCATATATGGTATTTGATGGATTTTAACAGTTACCTGAGATGATATACCTCTATCCATCATCTCTTTATTGGTCACATCCAATAACACTTCTCCAAATACAGACTTTACTTTGATATTATTCTTTAGACTTCCATCCAAAGGAGTTCCAGAGAATCCTATTTTAACAGAAACCTCAGTCAGTTTATTTAACACCAATTGATAATCATTGGAACCTACACGATGACACTCATCTACAATTACAACCTTAACCATTTTAAGGTATAAATCTATTTCAGAATGTTTCTTAAAACTGTTGGCAATAGATTTCTCCATCGCTATTGTACAGGTCTTTAAATCAACACCTTTTGAGTTAATTCTCCCTACTTCAATATACTTCGATAATTCTTCGTACAACTGGTTGAAAATTAACTCATTATGTACCATAATGAGGACAGGTAAATCAGCCTTTACTGCTGAAATACTTATGCTGGCAATTGGGTAAGATTTTCCGGCATTGGTAGCTGCTTTAATTATTCCCATCTGTATAGGGCTTTGAGCCAATGGAAGTGTTACCGCTTCTAACTGATAATCTCTGAGCGGATGTTCAAACCCATCGAATAATTCTAGTTCTATTCTATCGGAGCTATTCTGTATATCAACTATACCTCCTTCATCTTCAATAGCTTGTATGACTTCTTTCAAATAACCAGTAGGGAAGATACCATCCTTACCTACAATATACCCAATACCGTTCCATTCCGAACTTATATGCTCAGAGCCCTCTATTTTATAACTAGTTTTGATTCTAGCTATTGTTGTAGCAACAACATTGTCTACTATCCTACAGCTTAAACTATTTATTTTTAATCTGACGTGTGAGGAGACTAAGAGCATTTTGCTTTGGTGCTTTATACTTTTGGTGAAATAATAAAATTGAATTTATACTGTATGAAAACTTCATTTCTAAGGTATGGTTTCTTTCAATTGCATCGTTTTTAAGGACTTCGTAAACATCTGATGGCTTTAATTCCTCTTCAATCATCCTTTCAACAAACTTTACAAAGTGTATATAAATGCTTGAGTCTCTCATGTGACGTTTAGCCATCACACTAACTTTGAAATCATGGCAATAAGATTCAAAAATACTCTCAGTAACAACTGCATATGGGTCTTTTTCTATGTCTTCTACAGATTTGAAGTGACTTTCTATTTTATCTTTATAATAGTTCAACTTCATAAGGCTATAATTATCGCCCATTACCTTTAATGCTACATCACAATAATTTTGATAAGCGTTTTCTTGGCTATGATGAGCATAAATAGAATAATTCTGCCAAATACTTTCAGCAGCCTCTGCCCATTTATTAAGCCATTCACACTGAGTTTTATCACTTTTAGATATTTTAGCAGCGTTCTTATGTTTTGCGCTCATCCTAGCATATAATAAACAATGATTCATTAACTCAAAATTATTAAGAAATATTTTGGTTTTAGGCTTCATAGAAACATTAAAAGCCTTCAAATCTCCGGATAATTTTATAGCAGAATTTGCTAGCTCATTTACAGCCTTGGATAATTTATCGGTATCTACAGCTAATTTTTTTGCAAATTCTTCCCACTGCTCTTCCGTAATTTTTACCTCTCTGAGTAATTTATCTATCTTTTTCATAATTATTTATATTTTTCTACCTCTCCCCAATTATCACCTACTTCGATGTCAAGTTCTAAAGGAACAGTCCACCGGCTAAGGTCACAAATAAAATAAGCACTGAAATATTTATCAAGGTTTTTACTAATTAATTTTAGAGTATTTGCAACAAACTCTATATCTGCATCCTTGACATAAAAAATAAAACTATCATGTACTGTATTGAAAGAGATTACCTTATCTCCTAGAACGGTATTTGCTATAGCCAATAAAAATAGTGCAAGCTCTCCACCAGTTCCTTGCACCGGAGAATTTATAGCTTGTCTTTCAGCTGCTGCTTTGAAAGCTGGAACTGGAGATTTTATGTCTGGTAAATGTCTTTTTCTACCAAAAAATGTTCTAACATGACCATACTTAAGTGCTTTTTGCTTATAGCTCGTATGCCAAGTAAGCATACTTGGATAATTGATAAAGTAATTTTTGTGATGTAATCTACCTGTAACCTCATCAATTACTACTCCTGTCATAGCTTTCACATACGTTCTGTATGTGTCAGCCATACAACCATAAGAAAGAGAGAAGTTACCACCCTTACCACAAAACCTTTGAATCTTATATTCCTTTGGATTGGATTTCTCCAATGCCATGAACTCATCATAGCTCATGTTATTTATTTGACTTGCAGTCAAACAGTGAAGGTCTAGACCCTTCATATAGGCTTCTATCATATTCTTGTCACCGGAAAACATCGCAATTAAACGAAGCTCCAGCTGAGAGAAATCTGCCTGTAGTATTTTATACCCATCAGGGGCAATAAAGAACTTTTTAACTCGTAGTATCAGTTCAGCAACTTCCTCATCTTTTATCTGAGTTCTAGTAACAAGGTTCTGTAAATTTGGTTCAGAGCAACTAATTCTACCTGTTTTTGTTCCGTTTAATCGGAAATTGGTATGCAGGTAGTTGTTTTCATCCAACCCATTATAAATCCCTAGGTAAAAAGTGCTGAGTGTTTTTTCAAGAGCTTTGAGCTCTTGGAGTCTATCTACTATTTCATGGTTCAAAGAGCTTAGAGCCTCTTTATCAGTGCTGTAGGTTCTGTTACCCTCCCCATCATAAGCAGTTAATCTCAATCCAAAAGGATTGATATAGAAGAAGTCTTTTAGCTGAGCAGGACTCCCAAAGTTAAGAATGTGTGGAACCTTAACATGGTTGTCAAGCTTATTTTGCCAGTAGGTTTTTAGCCTTTTAAGCTCCACGTTAGTTTCTAACTCTACCTTATCTAATTCATAGGTTTCATTAGATTTTGCGTTGCAGTAACTGATTACTTCGGGCATGGAGTTTAATTCATCACCCTTCTTTATAATTAACCGCTTAATTTCTCCGATGGAATCTTCTAGGTAGTCCTTGTCAATTAAAGCACCTCTTCTTTCCATAAACAAGAGCTGCCAAAAAGCTGGCATCTGTAAGTTCCTATGGATTTTATAAATTGCCTCGTCTTTACGAAGCTCTATTTCAAATTGGTAAAATAATCTACAGGTATAATCTGTGTCTTCACCACAATATTTAGCCAATGGTTCTAGAGCAATATTGTAATCGGATATTTTGTATCCAGATACTGTAGGTAGGTAAATTTCAGTCATACGAGCTAAGGATGCTGATTCATTCTCATTTATGAGAGAAAACATCAACATTGTATCTGCAAATCTACCTCTATATTTGGTCGGCTTATCTTCATACTTGGTCAAAGCATTTAAATCATACTTGATATTCTGTCCTACCTTTATAACATTAGGATTCTCCAATATTTCTTTGAAGAACATTTGCATCATAGAGTTTAAATTAGTAGATAAATGAACCAAATCATCATGTTCTACTGGAAGTACATAGGATACTCCTGCGTATGGAGTTACTGCCAATACCCGAACTTTAAAACCCCTTTGATAGTATTTTACTGGATGTTTTTTGTCATCAACCTGATTGGTTTCAACATCAAATGTACAGACACCACTTTCTTTACACAATCGTAAAGCTTTTGCCCATTCCATTACAGTTTTGCAGATAATAACTTCGGTAGGAGTTTGTTTATAAGTTACTCCAGAAGTAAGCTTCGTATAAATTTCATCTAACTTAAAACCTAATGCAGTAGCTTCTGATAGTACATAAGGGATTTTTACCGGATACACTGGGATTCCATTATACGAGTAGTTCCCAGCAACAATCATCTGCATATAACTGCTTTTACTGTCAGTAAAGTAGTTTGAGCTTGCTGCATCTACAGTTATGATGGCTCCCACATCTTTTAAATCTGGAAGCTGTATTGCATTTGTAAAAGCCTTAGATGATGTATTGATAGATGGGTCTTTTACAAGAAAATGATACTGCAAAACCTTATCTAAGCCATTTATAAAGGGTAGAATATCTTGCAATACTTTATATCTTTTATCGGTTAGGAATGTGTCACCAAGAGTAAAAGGTGAAGCTCCTATAACTAGAATTTTCATTTTCTTATGCCTATGTTTAAGAGATGCTGAGGAAGGGTTTTTT
The DNA here is from genome assembly GCA_031376295.1 of Chitinophagales bacterium. Classification (GTDB taxonomy): domain Bacteria; phylum Bacteroidota; class Bacteroidia; order Chitinophagales; family Chitinophagaceae; genus Ferruginibacter. The sequence goes on along the minus strand of JANMDL010000395.1, from coordinate 50 downwards.
CTACGATGAACACATCTAGATACTCATCATCTATAATGTATTCATCAGGA
>JANMDL010000369.1:0-2461 GCA_031376295.1 Chitinophagales bacterium | reverse complement strand
CAGGTCAAAATTACCGGCAAGATTTTTTAAGGTAGCTGACGTGGTGAAATCCTTACCTTCTCTGTTGTATACTACGGAAACCTTATCGCCCGGCTTTTGCTTTACTACTACTTCCTGCAATTCGCTCATGGTGCTGATATCAGTATTATTAACCTTTTTAATAATATCGCCTCTTTTCAAACCAGCTTCTGATGCGCCGCTGTTTTTTGAAACCTCGGTTATTACAAATCCATCACCTTTAAAATTCAAACCGATACTTTGCCTGTATTCATCTGTAATTTCTCCACTGTTTGCACCTTTTACACCAAGGAAGCCACGTTGTACATTGCCATATTTAATTAAATCATCCACCACTTTCTTTACAATGTTTACCGGTATCGCATATGAGTAACCACTATAAAAACCGGTTGGGGAGAAGATAGCAGAATTGATACCAATCATCTTACCATCCGTATTAATCAATGCACCACCACTGTTGCCTTTGTTAACCGCTGCATCTGTTTGTATAAAGGATTCCACGCCTGATCCCGGGGTGCCATTTTTGTCACGGTTAAGGCCAATGGTACGTGCCTTGGCGCTTACAATTCCTGCGGTAACAGTTGCATCTAAGTTAAGGGGATAGCCCAAAGCCAGTACCCATTGACCGATTTTTACCTCATCTGAATTGCCATATACTAAAAATGGCAAACCCGCAGCTTCTATCTTTATCACAGCAAGGTCAAAAGCAGGGTCAGCACCAATTACCTTTGCTTTGTACGATTTTCTGTTGCTCAGCGTAACTGTCAGTTCATCTGTATTGTCCACCACATGATTGTTGGTAACAATATAACCATCTTCGCTGATGATAACACCACTGCCCGAAGCCTGCTGCTCAGGTATGATATTACTGCGGTTGCCAAAAAACTGCTCCATCACATCATCACCAAAAAAATCGTCAAATGGTGTGCGCTGGCGTTGCTTGGGCAGGTTATTACTCACCTGCTTGGCATTTGTTTTTGTTTTTATATGAACTACCGTGGGTATAGCTGCCTGCGCCGGCGCAGTAAAATCTGCCGTTGGGGGAGGTGTGCCATTGCCATCAAAAAAGCCAGCCCTTTGATAATTGGAAGGATTCATCCCCTTTTCCTGGCCAGCATAGGAGTTGTTCTTTTTTGTAATTTTTCCGTATCCCCATATCACGCCAATAGTGGTGAGGGAACTGATTACCACTGTGAGTAATATCTGCTTTAATTTCATCTTATTACAGTTTTTATTTTTAACAATAATTCAGGTACAAAGTTTCAATTTTCGTGCCTTAACGATACAAAATAACGAAGGACTGACAAATTGATAGTCCCGCATGTCATCTTTAACATTATATTATGAAGCCCTTCGTACATTAAGACAAATTTACAAATAACTGCGGATAAAATTGTTACAGGCTCAGTAAAAACTGCATGGTATCCACCCCATCGGCATAATCAGTAAGGGAGGGCCTTTGTGCATCACCCAAAGGCGTAAAACCATGGCCGGTAAGGCATTGCAAATCACTGTTTTGCTGCAGTTCGGCCGCCGCAGTACCCTTATTTGAGTAAAAACTGTAATACAACTGGCTGATGGGTGAAAAAAGCCCTGTATCCTCAGTGAGCAGTACAGAACCATTGGTCATGTAAAACCTGTTGTTCATAATCTGAATAGTAAGGTAATAATCGTAATTGTTTTTGTATTTAAAATGGTCAGCAAAGTACAGGTACTTGTCAAATGCTCTCAGTAATGGCACAAAATCGTAGCCTTGTGGCACCAGCAGCCTGGTAACATTGCGGCAGCCCAGGCCAAAGTACAGGCATACGTCATCAGCCAGTTTCTCCAGTTCTTCCGCAGTTTCCGTGCCATCCAAAATAGCCGCTGAGGTCCGGTTGCGACGGATTACAGACGGGTATCTGCCAAAATAATAATCAAAGTACCGGGCTGTATTGCTGCTGCCTGTGGCAATGTACCCGTCACAGCCTTTCAGCATATCTGCAAATGCAATATGGTTTTGCACGGTAACTTCCCAGCTGTACATCTTTTGTACCAGGTGCTTTAGCAGTACATCGTCTTTTGAAGAGAGTTTTATGGTTTGATTATGCCCGCTGATGAATACGCACAAAAAGTCGTGAAACCCCACCAATGGTATGTTTCCAGCCATTACAATACCCACGTTTTTGCCGCTGATATTATCGTCTAACCTGTAATGCTGTGTCCATTTTTCAAGCAATTCAGGTTGCAGAAAGTGTTCCGTAATATTTGCAGCAGCCAGGTCGGTAAATGCAGTAGTAAACCAGCCGTTGTGGGTAAAGGCTTTTTCTTTTGCAAGCTGCCATTCAGCATCATTTTCCTGCAAATATTTACCCAGTTCAATCAATAATTCAATTCGTTGTTGTAATTTCATGCAGTATTTATTACTTTGCAAAGAAATTGAAAAAATTACGATAGATGGCTA
>JANMDL010000338.1:0-1869 GCA_031376295.1 Chitinophagales bacterium | reverse complement strand
CCTGCAATATGGCTTTACCCAGCAGCAACTGGCCGGCTACCTTGGCATAAGCAAGGGCCTGCTGGCCATGGCAGAAACGGGCAGGCGGGAACTGCCCACTGCTGCCATGCTGCTGCTGGCCGGCCTGCAGCAAAAACCGGTAAGCAATATCGCTGCCGGCACCGCTACTAAAATTGCCGGGCGCCTGCAAAGGCAGGAATCGGCTGCTGCTAAAGCCATAGAAGCCCATGCCGGCCAATGCAGCGCCGATGCAGCTGCAGCAGAAAAAAAACTGGCGGCAATGGAAAAAAATTACCACCAGGCAGTAAATACGCTGGAGCTGGTGGGCCGTATGCGGCAGTTACAGGCAGCTTGTAACCCGGTAAATAAAAAGAGTATGCTTTGGCAGGATATGATAGAGGCCATCGCACTGAAACGGCTGGATACCTGTGGCGAAGGATGCCGGCAACTGCTGCGCATTAAAATGGACGCACTGGAAAAGCAGGCGGCAAGCGCAAAAGCATGGCTTACAAAAAAGCGCTGAAAAATACAGCACCCGGTATGTAAGCACAGCCGCAGTTATTTGTTAAAAAAAACTAAAAAAAACTGCCGCCGCCGCAACAGAAAAAAAACGGTTTTATCTTTACTATAAATAATTATACCCCATGCAATACAAAGAAACATTACTGGAGCTTATTTTCAGTACAGACAAGGATGCACTTGCAACCTGGATAAGGGCACAGCCCGCCCTGGAACGGGTTGATATTTGCAGGGAATTAAAAGAAGTGCTGCCGGCAGTAATGGAAGCAAGGGGCAAAGGCAAAGAAGCAGCAGCTTATTGCGCACAATTAGAAAAAGCAGCAAATGAATTGGAGGAATCTTATTTAGACGCACAGTTGGCCAGCCTTACTGCCGACCTGGCCGATACCCGGCTGGCTGAAAGCATGGATAAACTGGATAAGGCAATGCAGAAACTGAGGCAATACCTGAGGGAATGCCTGGAAGCCGGTGGCCCCAATACCGCCGGAATGATAGAAACTATTGCCGGCATCATTGCCAGCGAAAAAGAAAACAACATGTACGCAGCTGATGAGTGGCTTTGGTTCACAGCATACGAATAAACCCTGCACCAGCGGCCCCGCACTTAAAAATTTGTTAAAACAAAGGATGGTACTTGTATATATAAAAGGCGCTTATTAATTTTACACCGGGTTGAAATTATTTACAAATTAGTTTTCATAGGGTACGGATTAAAAAGAAGGCATGGGTTTCTACCCCCGCCTTTTTTTATTTGCTGCCGGTAAAAAATAACCGTTTTACTATAATAATTTTATTATATTTTTTTTGATAACAGAAAAAAGATACCCTTTTAAAATTTGAACTTTGAAACCCTCAACTTTGAACTTTCAACGCTCAACTTTCACCTTAATAATAAAATCATTTGGAATTATAAATAATACTTTCTACTTTTATTCTACCGGAATTGAAAAGCTGGCCAATATCCGGGCTGCCCCAATACAACTTTTTACCACTAACAGTAACGCCAAAACTAAGGGTATAATTTTTTTCTGTATAAAAAGTTATTACACCGGTAAGTGCATTACAATACCCCGATAGTACAACTTACTCATAGCATTAACATCGTATATAACTGTTCTGTTTTTAACTGATACAGGTTAATTTGTATTTGCCGTTGCTTACTTTCAGCATCGCATGAGGAACATTATTGACAACACTAAAACAACTATACGTGAAAAAAACAATCTTAACCGGCATATTTATTTGCACAATATGCAGCAGTATTACTGCACAAACAATTTGGGGCGAAAGCGGCTCAAGAACTGAATACCGCACTGATGCAGGGCTGCAGGGCAATGCAGGCGCCACATC
>JANMDL010000335.1:0-5266 GCA_031376295.1 Chitinophagales bacterium | reverse complement strand
GTTCAAATTTCCGGTTGATAATCCTGTCAACTTCTTCTGCAGAAAGTATCGTGGAGGAAATGGATTTTTTTATAAATGCTGCATCAAATCCATTTTTTCCTGATTCCGCTGTTTCCTTTTCTATTCTTGCTATTTCATTTTGTATCACCTGTTTTTCTTTCAACCGGGTAATTAGTTTTTCAATGCCTCCACGCTTTTGCAGTACTGTATTAAAGGCTTTTTGTGCATCTGCGGAATAGCCGGATATATTTGCATGGATGGCATACAATTCTTCATCAGTATATTGTTCATATTTTGAAATTAATTCATCAACTGAAAGCATCGGTTATAATTTGATGATTGCTGTGTAAATATATGCAGTCATATTTTAATAGTCCCAAAGGTGAATTTAAGCCCCATTATTCAACCTATCCTTCTTTCCCGGCCACCACCAGCACAATCTCTCCCTTTACATTTTTTTCAGAAAAATAAGTGGCAACTTCCTCAAGCGTACCCCTTTTGTTTTCTTCAAATTTTTTGGTGAGCTCCCGGCTTACACTGCATTGGCGATCCGGGCCAAAGTACTCTGCCAGGCTCTGTAATGTTTTTACTAACCGCACGGGGCTTTCGTAAAACACCATGGTGCGTTCTTCGGTGGCTAATCTGGTAAGCATGGTATGGCGGCCTTTTTTGAGCGGCAAAAATCCTTCAAAACAAAAATTATTGATGGGCAGCCCGCTGTTGACCAATGCCGGTACAAAAGCTGTAGCTCCGGGCAGGCATTCCACTTTTATGTTATGTTTCACACATTCCCTTACCAATAAAAAAGCAGGGTCGCTGATGCCGGGTGTGCCTGCGTCGGTAATAAGCGCCATTGTTTTGCCTGCAAGTAACTGTTCGGTAAGGTGTGCAACTATTTTATGTTCGTTGTGCTGGTGATAGGGGGTGATGGGTTTTTGTACCTGGTAATGGTTCAGCAAAACTGAGGAGGTACGGGTGTCTTCTGCCAGGATGAGGTCAGCATTTTTTAACACTTCTATGGCCCTGATGGTGATATCACCCAGGTTACCTATCGGGGAAGGAACGATATACAGCATGAGGGAATTTTAAGTTTGTTGGTCGATGGGCGATGATCGTTGACCGATGATTGTTGGGCGATAAACGCACAGTACTGCCATCGAACAATTTTTTAATTCTTAATTTTTAATTCCTGATTCATCAAACAACTGTTACTTCATACATTTCCATCACCTGGTTGGCCAATAATTTACTGGCTGCTTCGTCGGCAATTTTTGCGGCTGCTTCCTTTGATTCGGCTTCCACCTGCAGGTGAATAACTTTGCCGATGCGTACATCTTCCACACCGCTGATGCCAAGGTTCTTTAAGCCACCCATTACCGCCTTACCCTGCGGATCCAGTAAATCCTTCAATGGCATCACTTTTACCTGTACTGTATGTATCATGATTGTTTTTTATTGAGCAGCAAAGATAAAAGAATGTACACCACAAAAATGACAGGTATAGCCAGCCATTTAAAAAAGATTGCTGCCAGTACCGATACGGCCAGCAGTATCAGCTTTGGTACATTATTTTTTATGCTGTAATCCTTAAATTTAAGTGCCATCATGGGCAATCGGCTTACCATCAGCCAGCTCACCACGCCAATAAGTCCGTACAGTACCCACTTGTTAACGAACAGCGCATTTACAGCCGCTGCTCCGCTGCTGTAATGCAGTATCAGTGGAAAGGAGGCAATCAAAATACCCACAGCAGGTATGGGAACACCTTTGAACCCGTGCGACTGTGTTGTTTCAATATTAAAACGGGCCAGGCGGTATGCCCCGGCACAGCTTACCAAAAAGGCCGGTATCAGCAGGGCAATGGAAGTATCCAGCCCATTTTCTTCCCGCATATAACTCATACGGAGTAATTGATAAAGGATAACACCGGGCGCTACGCCAAAACTTACCACATCAGCCAGCGAATCTAATTGCTTGCCCATTTCAGAAGTGGCTTTGAACAGCCTTGCAACAAAACCGTCTAAAAAATCTATTATGGCTGCGCCGAAAATAAAAAAAGAGGCAATAGCCAGTTGCTCAGGTACATTAAAACTACTCAGGTATTCATCATTCTGAAAAATGTAAATACTGTCAGTTTGCAGGGCATACACAATGGCAATACAGCCAAGGAACAGGTTAAGCAGGGTAAATATGTTGGGGATTTGTTTCATTTAAAAGATTTTAATAATGTGCAAATATGCCAATTGGCCGATATGCCAACAGGCGACATTCTGATTGAGCTTTTTTGCACATTTGCACATTTTCTCATTTGCAAATTTATTTCTTCATCAACGCTTCAATGTCTTCAGCAGTAATGGGTATATTCTTCATCATATCCCTATTGCCATTTTTTGTTATCCAGAAATTGTTTTCAATCCTGATACCCATTTGCTCTTCTTCAATATAAATACCGGGCTCAATGGTAAACAGCATGCCTGCTTTTATGGGCGCTGTACGGGTACCCAGGTCGTGTACATCTATACCCAGGTGATGGGAGATGCCATGATACAGGTACTTGCGGTAAGCCCTGTTTTCGGGGTCTTCATTTTTTATATCGCTTTTTTTAAGCAGCCCGATCTTTTGAAAAACCACCGTGGCTTCTTCACCAATTTTCTCTGTATAATCAACAATGCTGATGCCCGGTTTTAAAATGCTGGCAGCATACAGGTGAAGGTGCAGGCAGGCATTGTACACGGTTTTTTGCCTGCGGGTAAATTTGCCACTAACCGGTACCGTTCGGGTAAGGTCTGCACAATAATTGCCGTATTCGGCACCAAAATCCATTAAAATCAATTCACCAGCTTTACACTCCTGGTTGTTGCTCACATAATGCAGGGTACGGGCCCTGTCACCACTTGCAATAATGCTTCCGTAGGCCGGGCCGGTAGCCCGTTGTTTTAGAAATTGGTGGTATATCTCCGCTTCAATTTCGTATTCCATCACACCCGGTTGTATAAACTGCAGCAGGTGGCGGAAAGTATTGTCTGTAATGTCAATGGCTTTCTGCATCACTTCCACTTCCAGCGCAGTTTTAATACCACGCAGGTCCTTCATCAGCCTTGCGCTGCGTCTGTAATTGTGCAGGGGGTAGCGTTGGCGCATGGCTTCTGCATAGCGGTAATCCCTTACCGGCACTAAGTTGGCCTTGCGGTCATTTTCATTGGTGTTCAGGTAAATCGTATCCGCCAGGTGTATCCAGGGTTGCAGCATGCCATCCAGTACATCTAACCATACGATGGTATTAATACCCGACATGGCCGTGCCCTCAGATGCTCTCAGCCGGTGGCCATCCCATTTTTCTTTTAATTCATTGGGTCTGGTTAATACCAGCACTTCCCGGTATTTCGGATCCGGGTTATCCGGAAAAAGTACCAGCATGGTATCTTCCTGCTCTATGCCTGTAAGCCAGTACAGGTCGGAGTTTTGCTTAAACCTGTACAACTGGTCAGCATTGGTTGGCAGCTCATCGTTGCTGTTAAAAATGGCGATTGAATTTTTTTCCATACGCTCCACAAAGCGCTGTCTGTTCTGGATAAAAATTTCAGGATTGAGGGGAAGATATTTCATGTAAAAATCGTTTGAACTGCAATATAGGAATTTAAAGGTAAATTTTGCTGCGGGTTCAACCTGGTCAGGCTGCAATACAATATTGCCACAGAAGCACTGTTTTTGTATTTTTCTGTGTTTCTGTGCCTTTTGTGACACCCAAAAAACTACAAAACAGAATTGCTTGGTGCAGTGGCTTAAACCACAGCACTGCCGAAAAGTAATGTTTTTGCAGCTTATTTTACTGGTTGTACCAACCGGTGCAGCCGCCAGGTAATGCCGCAGAGCCAACCCAGGAAAATGATAAAACTGATTTTTTGCACCACCGGCAGATAAGCCAGCCCGTTTTTTGTGTAATAGATGTAATTGTTCAGCAGTATCAGCCCGATATTGAATAAGCCTGCATAAAACAGTACAAACCACTTCTTTTTATATAATGCCATCATCAACAGGGCAAAAGCAAATAATGCGATTATGCCGGAGGTATTAATCAATGCATCGTGGTATGGCGTGAAAATAAAAATACCGGTAATGGCCGAGCTGAGACCAGAACCAAGCAATATTTTTTTTTGCAGTGGCGAAAAGGGCAGTACTACCGCCAGCAGGTACCAGAAAGATGCCAGTGCAATACATAAAGCAATCATGCCAATGAGTGCAACAGGTCTTGCTCCATTTTCTGCACCATTCATTGCTTTTTCGTTCAGCAGGTTGCACCAGTAATTATTGAGCCAATTGAATCCTGCTGCTGTTTTGTCTGCCTGGTTGCCGCCCGGATAAAGGGTAGTGGCAATGATGTACAACAGCACAAATACAATGATTCCACCAATTGGAGTAAGCGCCCACCTGTTGTTTTGTCCTCTCATTTACCGGGATAAATAAATATTTTTTTGCTACACCTTGTTTTTCAATTGCGCCCAATCATCAAAACTCATTTCAAACTTTACTTCACCCTTGTTCACAATACCTGCATCTTTCCAGCCGCTTCTTCTGTAAAAACCCTCGGCTCTTGTACCGGGCCCGGTACCCAGCCACACTGTTACTTTCGTCTGGCCGAAATACCAGTCCATCATCAAAGTATGCAGTGCTTTACCGATGCCTCTTTTTTCATAGTCGGGGTGCAGAAACAATGCCCAGATATTGTGATCCTGCAAATCTGCAATGGCAAAGCCCACTATAATTCCATCCATTTCGCAAACCCATCCTTTTCCTCTTTGGGTAATAAATTCTTCGCAGTCTTCATCGGTAACCAACGCAGGGTTCGACAGCATATTTTCTTTTACCGAATTGCGTACAACCTGTATCTGCGGTATGTCTGTTATAATGGCTTCCCTGAAAATCATTTTTTTGTATTTGTTAGCGAAAATACAATTTTCTGAGGCAACACGGATTGCAGCAGTTTGATAGGGTGTATTCCAAATTGTCGCTGGCCGGTGTCTTTACCAGCCAGGGCGGTGAGCCGTGGTCAGAGTTCCCGCTGACCACAGCCAGAGATGCGGCAATTATTTGAAATGCATCCGTTGCTGCAGGTGCCTTACAGAATGGCGCTTTATTACAACCGTTACCCTGTTTTGTACAGCCAATCCATGTATTGGTGTAACCGATTTCTTATCCGCTGCCTGCGGGTATATTTTTGTTATGAATTTAATCTTCACTACTAAATCAAAAAACATGAAACAATCAA
>JANMDL010000323.1:0-3270 GCA_031376295.1 Chitinophagales bacterium | reverse complement strand
ATTTAATACCAATGGTAGTAAGTGCCATTCTCAGCCTGAAAGCCTTTCGGCTGAGATGGTCATTACCTTATAAAATATTTTCAATCCTGCTTTTTACAGCAGTTGCGACAGATGTACTTGGCACTGCTTGGCATACTGTGTGTGCCATTGCGGTAAAGTAATACCCGCTGATTAACTACATCATTGCTGATGTAATTTACCGGTAAAGGTTTTGTAGCCATTTTGTTTAGTTTTTAAAATAAAAGAAAATTTTACACCTGTTTATAAGGCACTGCAAAGTAGGAATGGGTTGCAGCGGAAAAAACCGGTATTTGCAGTTTTGTGTAAATATTAATTTTTACAGGGTTTATCCGGCGTAAAAAGGGTGTTTTTCCGCCAGAAACTATGTTAATATTTGTGCTATTACAAATAATTACCAAATAACTAAAACGGCATTACATGAGAACAGCACTTATTGTTGGTATAAATGACTATCCTGCCGGCGGGCAACTTGAAGGCAGTGTGAATGACGCAAGGGCAGTTGCCAAATTGATAAAAAAGAATCAGGATGGTACTGATAACTTCAAAGTCACTTTTGCGGAAAACATCAGCCGGAAGACAGACCTCAAAGAAAAATTGGTAGAACTGTTCCGCCCTGCATCTGATATTGCTTTATTTTATTTTGCAGGACATGGTGTGGAAGATTATTTTGGGTATCATATTGTTACACCTGACTGCAAACCTCATGACATGGGTGTTCCGATGAACCAGTTGCATACAATTATCCGTAAATCGCCCGCCAAAAACAAAGTAGTGATATTAGATTGCTGCCATGCTGCAGGGGCTGATGATGAAACAAAAACTACCGGTATGGCAACCTACCTGCACGAAGGCGTAACCATCCTTGCATCCAGCCGTTGTGACGAGGCAGCTGTAGAAGTAAACGGGCATGGGGTGTTTACCAACCTGCTGATAGAGGCATTAGAAGGTGGTGCCGCTGATTTGAATGGCAATATCAGTCCTGGAGGTATTTATGCCTATATTGATAAGGCAATGGGTAACGGTCAGCAGCGCCCGGTATTTAAAACAAATATTTCGGAGTTTGTATCGTTGCGTAAAGTGAAGCCACAGGTGCCAGAGGATATTTTGCAAAAAATTACGGAACTGTTTCCTGATCCTACAAAAGAATTTGCTTTAAATCCCTCTTTTGAATTTAAAAATAACCCGGAGGAAAAACCGTTGCTGGAAAAGCCTTATGCGGATGAGGCTAATGTCGCTAAGTTTAAACAGCTACAAAAATTACAAAGCATCGGACTGGTAGTTCCTGTGGGAGCAGAGCACATGTTTTTTGCTGCTATGGAATCCAAAGCATGTAAGCTGACACCACTGGGGCAGCATTACTGGCGGTTGGTGAGCATACACAGTATATAACACAAAAACAGTCTTTTATGGCAAAAAAATACAAGTATGACATTGCATTTTCAGTTGCGGAAGAAGATTTGCCAGTTGCTGTAAGTATCGCAGCAGAGCTGAAAATGCGAAACATCAGTTATTATTTATATACCGAACACCGGGCGGCTAACCTTGGTAAATCGCTATTGGAAATAACAGGCGAAATATATACTGGTATGGCAAAATATGTACTGATGATTACCAGCAGCACATTTGTTAATAAATATTGGGCGGGCATTGAAAGCCAGTTTGTGCAGTCTTCTGGCAAGAAAAGAGATGCTTATATTTTACAGATACGGGTAGATAACACACAGGTGGATGGCCTCAGCAGGCATATTGTTTTTGAGGACTGGAAAGATAACGCAAGTGAGATTGCAGGCCTTATTGCTGAGAAGCTGGCATTGTTGAAACCTTTGTTACCGCAAAAACTAATTAAATTATTGGCCGGTATTATTTTGTCTCTGCTTGTAGCCGTGTTAATTTATTGGAAGAATGGCGACAAAGGAAGTAGCAGTGTGAGTCTCACACATATAATGGATTCTGCTTTTTGTAAGCTTGATACGGTAAAAAAAAACAAATCAGCAGTGTTGTTAAGCCTGTTGCTACTAACAATCGGAAAAGTTATGAATTAACTGTAATTGGCGATACAAGAACTGATATATGGCTTAGAAAAGGGGATACAATAAGTGTATATGCCGATGGTATGCTAAAGGCTGGCGATTGGGTACAAAGTTGCGGCCCGGAAGGAGTTGCTGCTAATGAAGATAAAATTGGCATGAGTCTTATCCCTTACAATGTAATAAAAGAATTTAAGCATGCTGCACTCTGCTACCGTTTTGATAGTTCAGGTTTATGGTGGTGTTATGTTGAAGATCAAAACACATATATAATAGAAAGTGATGGCAAACTTGAATTCCTGATTAATGATATAAATCAGGCTAATAATTCCGGTTTCTATAATGTCCAAGTATATGTTTGGAAAAAACGAAAAATCAACAATTGAGCCGGTAAGATATTACATGAAACTCACTATTTTTTGTATGGATACGCCCATTTTTATGGCTGATATCTTTGCGGGTGAGGTAGTGTATTTATGCTTGCAAATACAGTACTGAGTATAGCTGCTTTTATTTTAATCAAGAAAATAAGCCTGGGTTGTTCAGAGGCTATAAATGCTTTTGAAACAGGAAAAATTATTTTCTGGAAATAAAATAAATTTTTATCGTCATTTTACTAAAATCAATGTAAAAGCAACTAAAAGAAAAAGTAGCGAAAGTGTAATTTAAAGGAGTGACACAAATGTAGGAGTATTTCATACAGTAAATAAACGATGTTTAAGGATTATAAATATAATATCGCTCTTTCTTTTGCAGAAGAAGAACTGGCTGTAGCGGAACAGATAGCTGCTGCGCTGAAAGCAAAAGATGTGTCTTATTATTTGTACACCGAGCATACTGCCGAGAACTTAGGCAAAAAACTCATGAAGATATCGCAACAGGTGTATGGCGTAGATACTAAGCATGTGCTGATGCTGACAAGTGAAATTTTTGTAAAAAAATACTGGACGTCTATTGAGTCTCAAATTGTGCAGATAGCAGCTGAAGGCAAACCCGATTTTATTTTCAGAGTAAAGCTGGATGAAACACGGGTGGATGGTGTGCCTGATACCAATGTTTCTTTGAAATGGAATAATAATGCTAATGAAATTGCTGATATTATCAAAAATAAACTCGCACTTAAACAAGGAGAGCAACCACAAGAAAAGCAACGGCTGAATAAGGTATTGATTAGTATTGTATTAATTATAACAGTTGCCGTTTTTATTATGTGGTACAGCAT
>JANMDL010000309.1:0-1975 GCA_031376295.1 Chitinophagales bacterium | reverse complement strand
ACAGGCAGCGCAGGCATGCTGCTGGAAACGGCTAAATCAAATGATATTGGCAATCAGTTGTATCCCCGTGCCGGTTTTACGCTGGATGAGGGGCATAACTATTATTCCTGGGATAACGAATGAGTTACGGGTTTAATAACTTTCCGAAAGGTAAAACAACCCGTAACCCGCAACAAAAATAACCCGTAACCAAAGTAACCTGCAGCAATAAATTACTTAAACGCCTCCACCACCTTATCCAGCGATACCGAACCCTCAAACACGCTGATCAGATTTCCTTTTTTATCGTACAGCCCCATAAAGGGCAGGCTGTTGAATTTATAAAACGGCGGCAAAAAAAATGATTTGTCCCAGCCCATGGTGATATTGGGGTAAGCCGCAATATTATAATCTGCATAAAATTTCAGGATCTCTTTGTAAGGCAGCCAGCTGGCCATTACAATCTGTATCTTTGTAAATTTATCAATGGCTGCAATGATTTCTTTGATTTCGTGCTGGCAATGATCGCAATCGGGACTAAAAATGATGAGCAGTGTTTTTTGTTTTTTCTTGAGGTCGGCTTTGGTAAATTTGCTGCTGTCGGGCATTTTGTAAATGGTAAATGGCGGCACTACCGGAAAGCGCAGGTATAGGGCGGTATCTTCCTTTGCGGGTTGGGTGTTTTGGGCTGCGGCGGGCGGGCAGTAAAGCCAAAGTAAAAAAAGTATTGGCAGTAAATATTTCATTTTGTAGTATTTAGAGTAAAGATAGGTAAAGCTGGTATGATGAGCTGCTTTGCTGGCGCAGGGCTACGGCCCTGATGCCATTTGTTACTATTTTAGTATTAATGGTTTAGTGACGTGAGGCAGCAGGACAGAGTCCTGCGCCAGATGGGGTGATGGGTTATGAGTTTTGTGTTCCTGCTTCGCCCCATCTCTGCCCTGATAAACCTGTAATTATTATACACTAACCGGCGGACATTGCGGATGGGTTATCTACTTTCCAGTGGGGGGACATTTTCGCTGCCGCCTGGTGTTAGACCATCGGCGTTTGAGTACTAACGAGGGCTGGTGTTGATAGTGTTTTGCTTGTCCGTAGTCGCCCGCAGGAGCCTATGGCCAGACATACGGACAGCAGGAAACAGGTTATTTAAGCAGTTTTACAGCCGCCCCGCCCGGGGAATTTGAAACAACCTTTTACTTTATTACAAACCCGGCTTTAAGCTGTTTTTATTAACACTACATCTAAAGTATTTGCCTGGCCCCTTGTAATTTTTACTTCGGTAATGGTTTGGGGCTGGTAACTTGCTTTGCTGATTTCTATATCATACTCACCCTGTATCACCGGTTTTAAGAATAATTGCCCCTGTTTATTTGTAACTGCTTCGATGCCGAGTTTGCCGATTTTTACCAATGCCCCGCTTATTACTCCATCTGCATCTTTTGGCCCTTTGATGGTGATTTTTAACTGTGTGGCTGTACCACCTGTATTTACAATGCGGCGGTTGCTAAGATATGCATCCATGAAACCGGGATTGCTTTTTTTGAGTGGCAGCATGAGCTTGTCTATTTTATTTTTGAGTATTTCATCTGCAGTGGTAAATAATGCTGCTAATGTTTTTTTGTAAGCTGACCTTTGTGCTACTGCATTGCGTGGTGCCGGTACTGCTGCATAATAGCTTTCGATGGCTGCTTTGAATGTGGCTATTACGGCCGGGGAGAGCCCATAACCGGCGAGTGCGGCTTCATTGGCGATGGCAATGTCCAGGTATATCCTGCATACGGGTGCAAGTTCTTCATCCCGCAACTGCCGGAGTGCACTGTATGTGGTTTTTACTTTTTCCTTCATGACTGCATCTTTATTATCGGTTGCGAATGCAAAGAGTGCGCCTGCTACTTCATTGGCAATTGTGCAGAGCGTTTGCCTGCCTTGTGCCTTGCTTTGTGTATGGCCTTTTATGGCCTGTAACTGCTGCTGCACTGTGGTGGTAATGGCT
>JANMDL010000251.1:0-1794 GCA_031376295.1 Chitinophagales bacterium | reverse complement strand
TTTTCAAATTTTCAAATCTTCAAATTGTCACATTGATTTTATCACATTGAATATTTTTTCGTCAAATCTTTCGCTACCTTCTCAATCTCTTTCGTGATGTCATCATTGATCACACCTTTCTTTAATTGCTCCAATACTGATTTATGTTGTGTGCGGAGAAGATTTAAGAAATCAGCTTCGAATTCTCTAACTCTGCGTAATGGTACATCTTTCAACAAAGCTTTCGTTCCGCAATATAATATTGCAACCTGATCTTCTACTGCAAATGGTGTATACTGTGGTTGTTTTAAAATCTCCACATTACGTGATCCTTTATCAATTACAGCTTTGGTAGCAGCGTCAAGATCAGAACCGAATTTTGAAAATGCTTCCAGCTCGCGGTATTGTGCCTGGTCAAGCTTTAAAGTACCCGCTACTTTTTTCATCGACTTGATTTGTGCATTTCCTCCAACACGTGATACAGAAATACCCACGTTGATGGCAGGACGAACACCGGCATTAAACAAATTGGCTTCAAGGAATATCTGTCCGTCGGTGATAGAGATTACGTTAGTTGGGATATATGCTGATACGTCGCCGGCTTGTGTTTCAATGATTGGTAATGCAGTTAATGAACCGCCACCTTTTACTTTTCCTTTTAGTGAATCCGGAAGGTCATTCATCTTGGATGCGATACCATCGTCTTTAATAATTTTTGCCGCACGCTCGAGCAAACGGCTGTGCAGGTAAAATACATCACCCGGATATGCTTCACGTCCCGGAGGTCTTCTTAATAGCAATGATACTTCGCGGTATGCAACAGCTTGTTTCGATAAGTCATCATAAACACACAATGCAGGACGACCGGTATCACGGAAAAACTCACCAATTGCAGCACCGGCCATTGGCGCGAAGAACTGCATCGGAGCAGGATCAGAGGCAGTTGCAGAAACAATACAAGTGTATGGCATTGCACCACGCTCTTCAAGGATCTTTAAAATGTTGGCCACTGTTGATCCTTTCTGACCAATAGCAACATATATACAGAATACGGGTTCGCCGCGCTCATAAAATTCTTTCTGATTGATGATGGCATCTATACAAACAGCTGTTTTTCCTGTCTGGCGGTCACCAATTACAAGTTCCCGTTGTCCACGACCAATTGGAATCATTGAGTCAATTGCTTTGATTCCGGTTTGTAATGGCTCATTTACAGGTTGACGGAAAATTACACCCGGTGCTTTACGCTCCAACGGCATTTCGTACAAATCCCCTTTCAAAGGACCCTTGCCGTCAATGGGATTACCTAAAGTATCAACAACACGACCAAGCATGCCTTCGCCAACTTTAATGGAGGCAATCTTACCGACCCGCACTCCCCGATAGCGTACTGGTCCACCCTGTTGGATGCCACCGGCATCGGTAAACTGGGCTGTGATGTTGTACTTTTGACTCCCTGGCCCTAAACCTTTTAACCACATACTAGCGGCAACAAAGATTCCCACTCCGGCCAATAGCATTAGGCCAACGGAACCTTCTCTAACGGCGCGTGACTGCATCAACTACCTCACCCTGCACCTCGATCGAGGCCACAACTTATATCCACTTTCTCTATTTTACCCCGATTGCTAGTGGGAAAAACTATGTGCCGTTGCACCAGTTAACCGATCACCCGAATCGGGCCTTCCGTACTAGCACTAAAAAATTGCCGCACCACCGGGTCATTGGTGTTGTCAATATCGGTGGTGCGACCCGTCCATTGCACTTTGCCCTGATACAAAAAAATAATGCGATCGGTGGTGCGCCGGATGGTGC
>JANMDL010000247.1:0-2431 GCA_031376295.1 Chitinophagales bacterium | reverse complement strand
GTTGAATTCACTTTCTTCGCCACCCATCAGTTCCGTCAGCTCATCCTGCACAATCTTCACCATCTGCTGACCGGGGTTAACTGCCAGCAGCACTTTGGAGCCGAGGGCCGTTTCCTTCACCTTATCAGTAAATTCCTTGGCTATTTTATAGTTTACATCGGCATCCACCAGCGCACGGCGGATGTCTTTTATCGTGTTGGCAATATTTAGTTCGGTAATGCGGCCCTGGCCCTTGATGTTCTTAAAGGCCGATTCTAACTTTTCGGAGAGTGAATTAAACATATATGCGAATTATTCCAGTAAAATTTGGCTGCAAATGTACTGAAACCTTTGCTATGCTGGCAAGGGAAGTAAATTTTAGGGTATAACTTTCCCGGAAAATCTTTTTACTGCACCATTCTGGCAACCGGTGATAGAAATTACCACAGTTTCCAGTAAATTGCAGGTATTACAAAGATTAATCCCTTTTTATGAAACAAATTTTACCATTAAAAACCCGTATTCTTTCACTTTGCGGGGTAGTTTTCAGCTTCCTTTTTACTTTTGCGGCAATAGGTCAACCAGTATATCTTTCTGGTAATGCAGACAGTACCTTCCCGGTTTTTAACCAGAGTATTTATTATGAAGGTGCAGGCAGTGCCGACCTTGGAAAGTCGCATACTTCGGTGTACAATACCATGAAACATAATGGCGTACACTATTTTATGGGAAATTTTACACATGTTTCACCCAATCATGGCCCGGCACTGGTAATAGATACAGTAACCAATACAGTGCTTTCGCAGTATAAATGGAAAATAAACGGCATTGTAAAAACGGCCGTGCCGGATGGTACTGGTGGTTTTTACATTGGCGGCACTTTTACCCGCATTGGCGATAGTGTGCGCCGGTACCTTGCAAGAATTAATGCCAATGGTGAACCTGCTGCATGGCGGCCTGTAGTTGACAGTACAGTTAATGTGCTCATCAAAAGAAACGACACCCTTTTTATTGGTGGTGCCTTCAAAAAGTTTTCCAATATCAACCGCAGTTGTTTTGCCATGTATTCACTCAACGGTGATACGCTTATGAATAATGGCGGCACAGGTGCTTTTACATTGTTTACTTCCATTAACGCCATGCTGATAATAAAGGATACGCTGGTTTATGGCGGTGCAGCTTCAATATCTGCACCAGGCAGCCTTACCAAATACAATTTCAAGAACAAGGTTGGCATTATTTTTACCCTGCAATATGCCGAGTACAGTGTTATACACAACATACAAATAAGTAAAGATACCAGCACCCTCATCTGCCAGTATTTTGATAATGGCTATTTTACCAGGGGGGCTAATTACAGAACAGGCACTTACAAATACCTGATTAAAATTGGCGCACTGCCGGTAGGCGGGTCGCCGTACAACATGTCTGGTATATATACCGTTGGCAGCAAGACTTACCTGGTGGGGCTTTTCAGGTATATTACCGACGGCTTTACTAATTTTCCCCGCAGGGGACTGGTAAGTTTTAACAGCAATACTGGTGACATTACCAATGAAAGCCTTACGATTGATGGGTATACTACTTTTGTATACAGCACCGGAAATAAAATATACCTCAGCGGAAGGTTTACTACCATTAATGGTGCTGACCGCAATAATTTTGCTGTACTTGATACCGGCACACTGGCTGTGAGTACACTCAATATTGGCCCTACAGATAATTTGACAGCCATTGCCTTTAGTGGAAACAGCATTTTTGCAGCAGGTGAGTTTAAGGGAGTTTATTCGGTAAAAAGAAATGGCTTTGCAGCTATTGATGCCACCACACATACCATTTTACCCTGGAATCCTATTGCTCCGCATAATTTTATTGCAGGCAGGCGGATGTTTGCCATGGGAGACAGCCTTTTTGTGCTGGCTAATTTTGCCAACCCCAACAGCTCGACATATAGCCGGTTAAAGATTTACAGCCTTAGTACCGGTAATGAATACACGGTGCCGGATCTGAATTTCATCAATATGCAGGATTGTGTGATTGATGGAAATTACCTGTACATTTCGGGTGACAAAAGATTGCTCAGGTTCAGCCTGCCGGGTTTACCGCCTGATATTGGCTGGGGTAAAGACTGGAACAATACAAACGCTCTGTTATCTGTACATAACCCCATGCAAATTATTGTTGACAGTAACCGTATATACACTGTTGGCGACACCCGCTTTCAGCATACTGGCGGACTGTTTGACCCGCAGCGGGGATATACTGCCATGTATGATAAGGCCACGGGGCAGCCGCTGAATGTGAGTTACTATGAAGGAGCCAACAGCACTTATGATGGTATAACCTTTGAACGTGCGCTGCTGCTAAACGGCAAGTTGTACATTGCCGGCTGGTTCAGCAGGTTGAATGGACAGGTGAGGCGGAAGTTTGTATGTGTGGATGCTGCTACAGG
>JANMDL010000240.1:0-2666 GCA_031376295.1 Chitinophagales bacterium | reverse complement strand
TTCATTTTACTTTTTTAAAAATGTTGATAAGAATAATACCGGTTTTATTACATCATCCTGCCCGTTTTTGGGGCAAAAGATTACTGTTCCAGGCACTTACAGTACCTGAACCGGATAGTTTTGAACCAATCCTTTATTAGTTTGCGCTTAAGCCAACTACAGCGCCATTATTGCCTGTTGAATTGTCAGAACCGCCGCTAAGGTTTATCACAAGGCTCTGGTTAGTACCAGTACTTGTTCCTGCTTTGCGGCGTGCATTAAAACCAATCTGCACAAAACCTGACTTAGGTAATACAAAACCTGGTATTGATACAGCAATGATATTATTGCCATCATCATAAAACCTCCAGTTGGCATTGGTGTTAAGCGTACCACCACTTACGTTGGAACTGGTGTTAACACCCAGCACACCAGGAGCAGCATTTGGAAGAGTCAGGAAAGTTCCTGCTGCAGCAGCAGGCACCCTGATATCCCAGCCAGAAGGCTTAGGTATAGTGATAGTAACAGCACCGTTGGTAGCACCACCACCATTCTCAAGAATATCAACCAGGAAGTCAACAGATTGGTTTGCAGTAAACAGGTTATTGTCTATTTCAACCACAGGAGCAATATCAGCACCAAGCGATAAATTAGCTGCATCAGTTACCAATGCACCGGCACCGGCAGTATTAGGACGGAAATCAGCCAGGGCTGGATTTGCATTCCAGGGATCTAACAGAAGACTGCAGGTATTAACTGAATCATTACCGTATACAGCATTAGTACCAATTGCACGTGTAGCAGCATTTTCCCAAGCCAGTGATTTTGTACCATTGTAAGTAGTACCAGTCCAGGTTGTTGTAAAATCACCTGCAATGATATTGTTGCGGAACACTGCTGAATCTTCATTGTAGTTTACAGTTGTTGGCTGTGTTACCTGTCCGGATACGATAGCATCATCTGCAAACAAGCCCCTCCAGTTATTCATCAAAATACTGTTTACAATCTTCAGGTCACTGTTCCTTCTTACACGGGCACCCCTTCTGTGAAGAAACAATGTAGATGGAGCTATACCAGTACCGTCAGCATTGCTGGCACAGGGGAAACCTCCAATTTGTGTAACGTTATAAAATTTAGCGCTTGTTTTTGGCAATTGGCCAGCAATACCTGTGGCACTGTTGTCGCTCTCAAAACCTTCAGACTGAGATGCATCAGAAATATTGCGATCTTTGATACCCAGTGCATACTGTACAGTACCGCTGAAACCGTTGTCTGTATCAAAATCATCATCCTTGTTTTTGAAGGCAATTATATGCCTGGCATTTACCGAACCACCAAAAAACTCAAAAGCATCGTCATCGTTGAAAGATACCTGTATATAATCCAGTAAAGTGCCATTACCTACAGAACCCATGGTTAAGCCATTGATTTCGTTATTGGCACTAAGCTGAAAACCACTGTATTCAATACGCACATACTTGAGTACACCTGAATTATCGTTATCATCAGTACCACCATGAAAGTTACGGGCATCGGTATTCACCAATCCTTCAATCAGGTTGTTGGTACCAAGGTTGTGCTTTGCCTTTCCAAGTAAAATCACACCACCCCATGCACCTGGTATTCTTGAACCGACAGCCTGGTTAGAAGTGAATACAATCGGGTTACACTGTGTGCCTTCGGCAATCAGCTTCGCACCTCTTGTTACAATCAGCGAAGCGTTACCGCTTACGCAACGGATAACAGTACCAGGCTGAATGGTAAGCGTGGCATTGTTACTTACATAAATAAGCCCGTTTAACAGATAAACGTTGTTGCTTGTCCATGTAGTGTTTGTAACGATGCTGTCTGCTGCATTAACGGTTACATTCGGTGTTCCATAAACAGCGTTCTGGGGATCAAAATTTGTCCAGCTTTCTGTCCACTGACGAACAGGAGAGGGTGCAAATGCACCGCGGTAATTTGTTGGTTCTGGCGTTGCCACACCAATTTGTGCATTAACCAGTACAGTTGTAAACAATACTGATAAAAAAGATAAAAATTTCTTTTCCATTTTAATTTTTTTTGTTAAATAATTAGCGCTTGCCTTTTGGCATTTTGTTGTTTTAATAATTTCTTTTCTTGACTTGTTTGTTTGTGTTGAGTTTTGTTTTGATGGTGATAAAATTTGTTTATGTTGGATTACTTATTCTGTTTATGTTTCTATGTTTACACCTGTTTCACCTGCCGCTGGTAATCTTTCTTTTTCAGCAGTAAAACTATACACTGCATTTAACCTCATTCTTAAGTACGTATTATCAAATTCATACCATACTATGAACAAATTTTAAAAATCAATTCCGACCCTGGTTTACTGCAATTCGTTCGATTATACTATACATAGCTATCACACCTGCCCGGTATTGACACCTGGCAAAAGCGAAATGAAAATTGATGTTTAATGAAAATTAATTTTCTACAGGAGCTGGATCTGA
This sequence comes from Chitinophagales bacterium, assembly GCA_031376295.1. Taxonomy (GTDB): domain Bacteria; phylum Bacteroidota; class Bacteroidia; order Chitinophagales; family Chitinophagaceae; genus Ferruginibacter. Next base: position 213 of record JANMDL010000240.1, on the reverse strand, counting down.
TGAAAAAGAAAAGAATCACATATTGCTTTATCCACAAATGTTCTTTTCTGAATCATGCGAAGGCAAAAGTACACTTCTAATTCATTTTCTATTATTACGAAATCGTAATCAAATTGTAAACAACTTAAAATAATGCAGGAGCAAGATCAGTATATACGTAACAGTTATAATAAAGCTTGTACAGCCTGCTTCAGCTAACAGTACAGACAGCAT
>JANMDL010000213.1:0-1785 GCA_031376295.1 Chitinophagales bacterium | reverse complement strand
CCCCTTATAGCCAATCCGTTCCTGGCTGTAAAAAAGCGGGCCGGCAGAAGATAATTTTACCCTTAGGGCAACATAAAGCAATAATGGCCACAGTAGCAGAAAGGCCAGCAGACTGATAATAAGGTCAACCAATCTTTTTATATTTTGCTGCCAGGTGGCCAACTGGCCATTGTGTACATCTATCAGCGGAAGCCCCATCACATTGCTGGTTTGCAATGCACCGCTTAACATATCAACCGTATCTGGTACAATCTTAATGTTCACTTCCTTGTTGCTCAGTTCCCTCAGTATTTTTTCCAGTAAGCCCCTTTCACTTTTTTCCACAGCTACAAGAATTTCCTCAATATTATGTGTTGAAATAATACTGTTGATGCCGGCAATATTGCCTAAGTGCGTCAGGTTTACCGGCAAGGCATTATCACCATTACTACCTGTGCTGCAAAAGCCATAGATGCGGTAACCGGTTTTTTCTTTATTGGTATTGATAGCGGTAAACAGCTTGTCGGCCAATATACCTGTGCCAATAATTATGGAAGGGAAATAAACACTGCCACTGGCCAATTGCTTTTTTACCCTGTTAAGAAAGAAGAGTCTTACTGAAAACGTAAGGCTGCACTGCAGTACAAATAGTGCCATCAAGGCCTTGCCGTACAGGCTGAAATCTCCCTGCTCGCCATTGAATATGACACCAAAAAAAACTATCATGCAAATGATCAATCCGCAGGCTGCAGTACGGGACAATTCTGCCAGCCTGGATTTGTGATAAATATCCTGGTAGGTGCCAAACAACTGGTAAATGGCAAGCCAGCAAAGAGGCGCCAGTACAATACTGATATAAAATTTCTGGCTGAAAATAAATGGCACTTCAAGTATATGATTGCGCAGTAAAATATATGCTACCCAGGCAATGGCGGCAGTAATAAAATCTGCAATGGCGTACCAGCGTATATGTATTCTCGGTTGGTTCAAAAAAATATCCGGGTTAAGAAGTACAATTGCATCCCTTTTATATCAGGCATGGTGGGTTTTGTTGATTTTTTCCAGTATCTGGTGGGCAATATCCATCGCCCTGAAGCCATCTACCACGCTCACCAGGGTTTCTGTACCATTGATGATGGCATTCCTGAATTCTTCCAGCTCCATTTTAATTGCATTCCCATCCTGTACACCCGGGCTTGCAATGGCAATGGTTTTTTTACCGGCATTTGTTTCTATATCAAACGTAAAAACATTTTTATCACCCGGACTGTTGAGTTTAATAATCTCAGTTTTTTTCTCTAAGAAATCAATACCGATATAAGCATCTTTCTGAAACAGCCTCATTTTGCGCATTTTTTTCATAGAAATGCGGCTGCTCGTAAGGTTGGCCACACAGCCATTGTCAAATTCAATACGGACGTTAGAAATATCCGGAGTGTCGCTCATCACCGACACTCCGTTGGCAGAAATATTTTTCACATTGCTGTTCACCAGGCTGAGGATGATATCAATGTCATGGATCATCAGGTCGAGTATCACACTCACATCCGTGCCACGTGGGTTAAACTGCGACAGCCTGTGCACTTCAATAAACATCGGGTTCAGTGCAATATCTTTCAATGCAAGAAAAGCCGGGTTAAACCTTTCAACATGCCCCACCTGGAATTTGATGTTTGCCTCACGGGCAATTGCCACCAGTTCCCTTGCCTCGTCCATCGTGTTGGCCAATGGTTTTTCAACAAAAACATGGCGGCCCTTTTTCATGGCAGCCTTGGCAAGTTCATAATGAAATGATGTGGGCGCAAT
>JANMDL010000180.1:0-14828 GCA_031376295.1 Chitinophagales bacterium | reverse complement strand
GATGCGGTAGATGGCTGTTCTGTCTGTGGCTGCATCTGTAAACTGGTATTGATAACTGTTATTGCTGTTTTGCGAAGCCACTGCAGTAAAATCGCTGACGGTAAATGCCTTTTGTAAACTGCACTGCTGCACATTGTCTTTATTACTTACCATTGCCGTAAAATACCTGATGCTGCTCTGCTGATAACCGGTGATGGAGGCATTGAGATGCAGTGGTACCAACTGTGTGCATACGGGTGAACTGTCGCGGGGTGCCTGAAGGGAAAAATTAGATATTCTTACACTTGGGCTGCCCGAAGTTGCACTATTGGGGTTGCTGGCACAGGATGCAGTAGTGCTGGTTGTGCCATTTGGGGCCACAGTTATATTTACGGTTAAGCCTGCCGGCAATGCTGCCTGATTAATCCATACTGCGCCGCCACCGCCACCGCCGCCGGGTCCGCTGCACTGGTTTTGCCCGAATGTTTCCGTACCGCCACCGGCTCCGCCAGATGCTTCGGCTGTTATTGCATTGCCGCCATAAGAATTTACTTTAAGTATCACCGTACCGCCTGCACCACCACCGCCTGCACCATCGCTGCCTGCATCGTTACTATTAATACCCCATACTGTAATGAAGCGGCCTGGCTTGCTGCCATTGGCCATTATTTTATTATCTGATGCTGTGGCACTGCTGCCCTCTATGCGGTTTGCTGATATGTAAACAATACCACCACCATGACCGCCCGGCATACCGGTGCCATCATTATCATGGCCTGCACCACCACCACCACCCATAAATATTCTGTTCTGTGTAGCCGGGCTTACCGCATAGCCGTAGCTGCTGAGCGCAAGCCCACCAAGCCCTGGTGTATTAGAACGGCAGGCACTAACCGTGCGGAAACCGCCCTGCCCACCAAAACCGTAATTGCTACCGCCACCGCCACCTGAGTTGTGGTTGTTGCCGCCGCCGCCGCCATTGGCCTGTTTGCCTCGACCGTATTCTTTAGCAGCAATAAAATCGGCAATACCCTCACCTTTAAAACCTCCGTTGTTATTTGACGAACTGGTGGTGGGATAATAATAATCGGTTACACCCAGTGTAAATGCGCATGAGATACTAAACTGTTGGTAAGTACCACCCCTGAAACCCTGCCCTGTTGCGCTTACCGGCTTATTTAGAAACAATGTTCCCGGCACATCAATAGCCAATACTCCTCCTGTACCAGCGGTCGAATCCCATACCGCAGCTTTTAATGTATCAACCACAGTTACATCAGCATTGTATTTAGGAAAAATAACACACTGTACATAGCCCGTTACATCATAAAAATTATTGAATTTCCGTTCAAGTATCATGGTGTCGGATACAAATCCGCAGATGGTACCTATTTCGTAATAGCCCGCTTCTTTAATGGCGGTAATGTTGCCGAAGGCGGAAGAATTTGTCTGGTCAATAGTGGCGCCTTTCATTTGTACAATCATCACTTTATGGCCAATATAGGCACCAAAACCCGACACGTTAGATAACTTTACTGAGCCCTTGGCACTGTCGGCCCACAACACTTTACGGTAAATGTTTACCACACCCGAAATATTCTGAGAAAATGATACTGCAGAAGATGATAGCAGTAATAAAACCAATACACAAAAGCGCATAGTCAGTAAGTTGAGTTTTTTATATCAGAGCTGGTTTTACAGGGATATTAAACTTACTAAGCAAAGACTGAATTACAGCAAAAAAGTTGCATCAGTTTACAACATAGCTGCCTTTTTTACTCACCATAATTACCGGCAACTGCTTTTTTTCTTCAAAGTAGTCGTAAGCCTCCTTCAATTTTACTGCAAACTCCTGTAACTGCTGGTTATTTTTTGTGGATTCTGCAAGGTAGTCGAATGATTTTTTTACGTTGTATTTAACCGGGAAAATATGTACGGGAATAAAATCCTGTCCCCTGTCTTTTACATAAGAAGCGAGTATGTACACTTCTTCCATTGGCACATCGCTGATGGGCAGGCAGCCGGTGGATACACAATTGCCATGAATGTAAATCTCACCACCGGGCCGCAGCGAATCGCTCAGTATCCTGTCGGAGGCATTGGGGTAATTAAGCCCCAGCGAAAGGTGATAATTGCTATTGGGATTGAACTCATTTATTTGGTAAAAACCCTCCGGTACCTGGTAATCTCCTTCCATACGTTTGGGGCCCATTGTGCCGCTTTGCATGCAAACTTTATAATACTTAAAAAGTTTGTAAGGTTCTTTTTTTCCGCCTTTTACCCATATCTCCAGTTGCCTGTCGTATTTAAAGGAACGAACATACATGGCTTCAGGAGGCCAGGTGAGATTTTTGTCAATAAACTGTTTCTTCAGTGTGTCTTCCATTTTGCGGAAGGCTTCTGATACTTTAAACGAGGATTTCTGGAAATCGATAAAAGAGTTTTGCGCATAAACAGCTGACTGCACGCAGAGCAGCAACGCAATACTGAGGAAATGTTTGTTTAATTGGCCTTTCATTAATATAAAAAATGGGGATTAATTTTTTATAATCAACGCAAATGTACATTTTTTATTGACTGAAAAACTGTTAAAGTACTGTTGTTGTGGGTAAATACTGACCCTAAAGCCTGAATCATTGCCTTCTCCTACAGATTTCCCCTGGCCGACTGCTCTCTTTCAAGGGCTTCAAACAATGCCTTGAAGTTGCCTTTACCAAAGCTTTTGGCACCTTTTCGCTGTATTATCTCAAAAAAGAGTGTTGGCCTGTCCTCCAGCGGTTTGCTGAAAATCTGTAACAGGTACCCTTCCTCATCCCGGTCTATCAATATCCCCAACTTGCTCAGCGGCTCCAGGTCTTCATCAATCTTACCCACCCTGTCCAGCACATCGTTGTAATAAGATGCCGGTACTTTCAAGAACTCTACTCCCCTTTTTTCCAGTTCAGTAACCGTTTCTACAATATTGGCTGTTGCAATGGCCACATGCTGCACGCCTTCCCCGTTATAAAAATCGAGGTACTCTTCCACCTGGCTTTTCTTTTTGCCTTCGGCCGGCTCATTAATGGGGAATTTCACAAAACCGTTACCATTGCTCATCACTTTGCTCATTAGCGCACTGTATTCTGTAGAAATATCCTTGTCATCAAAACTGAGTATATTTTTAAATCCCATTGTTTCTTCATAAAACTTTACCCAGGGATTCATCTGGTTCCAGCCAACATTACCCACACAATGATCAACATACAAAAGCCCCGTAGGTGCAGGGTTATAGGCATTATTCCATTTTACAAAACCGGGCAGAAATACACCGGTATAATCTTTTCGTTCTATAAAAAAGTGCACTGTATCACCGTAGGTATGAATACCACTCATCACTACTTTCCCATCATCATCAGTAAGGGTAACTGGCTCCATATAACTTTTTGCACCACGTTTGGTGGTTTCATTCCAGGCACTGGTGGCATCGTCCACCTTAAGCGCCAGTACTTTTACGCCATCGCCATGCTTATAAATATGGTCGGCAATGGGATTGTTCATCCGCAGTGGTGTGGTTAAAACAAAAGTGAGTTTTTCCTGGCGTATCACATAGCTCACCTTATCTTTCATGCCTGTTTCGGGGCCGGCATAAGCAAGGCTCTGAAAACCAAAAGCTGTTTTATAAAAATGTGCCGCCTGCTTGGCATTACCAACGTAAAATTCAACGTAATCAGTGCCGTGCAGTGGTAAAAAATCTGTGTTGTTTGTTGTATCAGCAGCCTGTGCCGCAGTTGCTCCTTGCATAATAATTTTAATTTATAAATTCTTAAAATAGATTTCTTCCGGGCATATTGATGATGCGCTTTATTGCAGCATACTACGAACCCATAGCAAGGGCTTCCATCAGCAGGGAGTAGCTACCCCGGTGGTCGCAAAATAATTTATGAGGATAGTCAGGAGTCATTACAGTTGTAAAGATAAAAACTTATCCCTTCCTTTGCACAGTTTATTTTTACCTTCATTGTTCAACTTGTATAAATGAATCAGCTACTCCCATACCTCATTATAGCAGGTAAGTCAACAGCAGTGTATCTTTTCATTATAGCTGCCATCCGTATCTTTGGAAAAAGGGAACTTGCACAGCTGTCGGTGATTGACCTGGTGTTTATCCTGCTTATCAGCAACAGTGTACAAAATGCGATGGTGGGCAGTGACACTACTCTGCCTGGGGGTATGGCGGCGGCATTGGGGTTGTTTATTGCCAATTATCTGCTCAAGTTTTTACTGCGTAAATCTGCCTGGCTCAACAGGGCGGTACAAGGTGAAAAAATTGTACTGGTGCATGATGGCATGCTACTGAAAAAAGGCATGAAAGAGGCTATGATGACCTACGATGAGCTGGAAAGGGCTATAAGGGAACATGGCGTAAGCAGTATTAAAGAAGTAAACCTGGCTATATTAGAAGCAGATGGCAACATAAGTGTACTGTCAAAAAATTACACACATAAAACAGTAAGAAACAGGAAGAAGCCGCAGCTTTCGCATAATCCCTGATTCAGATTTCAAACAAAACCGGACTGTTCACCATTTCGTACCGCTGGTTAAGCACACTTGCATTAATAAATTGTATACCATCTCTGCTCATCCGGCCATACCCCTCATGTATATGCCCGCAGATATATACACGGGGCCTTAAGTCATTTACTTTTATCAGTAAATCATCACAACCTGCATGATAGCCGGTGATAGTTGTATCATGCACACCAAAAACAGGGCCATGCGTAATCAATACATCGGTGCCGGAAGGTATTATATCCCAATGTTTTTGTATATCCGGCCCCCTGAGGCGGTTAAATGCCCAATCGTAAAACCAGGGAGTAATGGGTGAACCCCAGATGTGGATACCATTGATGGTGGTGCCACTGTCGTTGAGATAAGTAATACCAGCAGGGATTATTTGCCGGATCGTTTCAGGCGGCGTATTTTCAAAATAAAAATCATGATTGCCTGCAATGAATATTTTGTGTGTAAAATCCTGCTCTGCAAACCATTTCAGAAAATCAATTACCTCCTCCCTCCTGCCACGTGACGATACATCCCCGGCATGTATAAGCACATCACCCGCAGGCAGCACCAGTTTATGATGTTGTCCATGTGTATCTGAAATTACTGTAAACTTCATCAAGTTTTTATTTCTTCACATATTGATTGGCCCGGATATTCTGTGCCGCCAGCATAACAGTTTCTGTGATGCGCTTCATAGTGGTTGCCGTGGTTTTAGCACCCTGTATCCATTGCAGTATACCTTTTTTTGCCGATGGCGGAAAAGCATCGAAGTTAACAGCCGCTTTTTTATTTTTTTTCAGCAGGGCTTCCATTTCTGCAGGTATGGTAAGTGCGTCTACCGCATCAAGTGCTGCCCAACTGCCGTTTTGCCGGGCAGTTTCAATAGCCGCCAGTCCCGCTGGTGCCATCAATCCCTGCTGCTGCAATCTCTCCACTTTCTTTTTGTTCACAAGGCTCCAGACACTTTTGGGCTTGCGCCGCGAAAAAAACAAATAATAACTTTCGTCGTCCCGCTTGTTGGGTTTGCTGTCTATCCACCCAAAGCAAAGTGCTTCATCAACTGCTTCGCTGTAATACACAGAAGATGTTCCTTTTCCCATATGGTAAATAATAAGCCAAACAGACTGTTCTTTTAAATGATTCTTTTCCAGCCAGGTCCGCCAGGTCTTGCTGTTTTTTGCATAAAAGGTTTTTACTCCGTTCTTAAGTTCCATCTTCAGGTATTTAATACAACATTTTATCCAGCCATAGTACAAATTCATCTGCATCAAGAATGCTGAATGCATGCGGATGCCGGGTGCCGTTGGTAAAATAGCCCTTTCCCGGGTTGGTTACCAATTCTGCATTTTTATTACCCAGCAGGTTCAGTTGTACGATGCAGGCCGCTTCATCAGCAAGGTTTGTCCATTCCAGCGGATTGCTCCTTTGTTTTATATGCCAGTTGATATCGGGGTCGCAGTACATTCTTACCGGGGTGTTTTTTAAATATTTCAGATTGCCCCCGTCTTTTGCATCCCGGTAAAAAGCAGATGCTGCCTGATAAGCTGCAGGTCTTTTTTCCGGAGGCCCGCCATACAGCCTGTTGAAACGTTTTGTAATAAACTCAGCCTCCCCACCCTTTGCCTTTGCCGGGTTAAGCCTGATGCTGCGCATATAGCCATTGTACAACCGCTTTAAATCAAGGGGCGGATCCACACCAAATACAAGCGCAGGTTGTACCATACTACTTAGCGGTTTGTGAGACATTTCGGCATAATACATGGCCTGCAGGCCCCCGATTGAATGCCCGCCGATAACAAACTTACCCGGCGGTATTTTGTACCTGCTCATTAATGAAGGAACCAGTTTTACCAGCCGCTTCTGAAAAATATTGTCCTTATCATCAGCAAAGGAATTTAAAAGTGTTGCAATTACAACCGTATAGCCTGCCTTGCATGCTGCAACCGGCATTTTTGTTTCGGTAAGAACAGTATCAGGCAGTGTGGCAAAACCCGGCAGCACCACAACCAGCCCTTTGGAAGCACTGTCTGGCACAAGGGCAAGATAGTATGCCGTATAATCAGCATCAATGTACAATGATACCGTATCAATCTTCTGTGCAGGAAGTATGGAGGGCAATAAAAGCAGCAGCATTGATATAAGCCTGTTCATTTCAGGATATCATTTTTTAAATTAATTTTGACATACGTTTAAAAATAACAAATCTATTTTTACATTGACATCACAAATATACAAATGGTAAAATTTTCTGCCAACATACAAAAGTTCGGGCAGCAGGGTGAAAAAACCGGCTGGACTTACATTGCCGTCCCGCAGGATATTACCGACCAACTAATGCCGGATAATAAAAAGAGCTTCAGGGTGAAAGGCAGGATGGATGATTTTGAATTTACAGGTATGGCGCTGATACCCACGGGCGGCGGTAGTTTTATTATGGCCCTGAATGCCGCAGTAAGAAGAAGCATAAAAAAGAAACAGGGAGCCATGCTGAAGGTTCAGCTGGAAGTTGACCACCAACCCATTGAAGTACCTGAAGACCTGGCGCTTTGCCTGGCAGATGAGCCCGGGGCAAAGGAATTTTTCAGCAAAAAATTGCCCCAGTCACACAGAAACTACTTCATAAAATGGATTGCAGGCGTAAAATCGGATGCCGCAAGGGCCAAACGGATAGCCCGTGCCGTGAATGCGCTTGCCCGGAAAATGAACTTTGCCGAAATGCTGCGCTGGGAGAAAAATAACCCGGTTTTGTAGCCTGAAAACCAGTATTGTAAATCTTTTAAGGGATTACATATAAAAAACCTATCTTCACAATTAATATTTTATACCAATACAAATACAATGGACGCAACACACACAGGCACCGTAAAATTTTACAACGCCGAAAAAAGATTTGGATTTATAAAGCATGATGATTCCAATACGGAAACATTTGTGCACTCCAGCGGTCTGGTTGACCAGATAGCCCAGGGCGACAAAGTTGAGTTTTCTGTTCAGGACGGACAGAAAGGTAAAACTGCGGTTAATGTACGGAGGGTAAGCTAAATCTCAGCAAAAATGAATTTCTCAGGCTGCAGTTCACATTGCAGCCATTTTTTTGCCTTCACTCAAAATATGCCGCAGCATTATACCACTATCACATTTCTTTTTTTTGCCACTGCAGTAATTTTCCCCTGGTCTGCCTGCTGCAAATAAACAACGATACTGTAATCCGTTGCTTTGGTACCAGTGGGCAATGCCAATTCCATCGTACCTGAACTTTGTGAGGCTGTAGTGGTTGTAAAATCTCTCACCACATTATAATTGCTAAGGTTTACGCCCCGGTTTTCGCCTGCACGGATAGCTGTTTCCACTTTGCGCTGCACCAATGCTGCGTTAATGACCGTTTTATTATATGTACCCGAAATTGTATAGCTGAAACTGATTGTGCCATCCTTTGCGGCTGCATTGGCAATGCTGATGCCTGCTGTTGATTGCTGCGCCATTGCACGGCTTACGGCTGCTGCTACTTTAGAAGCATCACTACCAATCATTTTGCTGCTGCCATTAATTATTACCTGTGGAGTATAAATGCTTTCGTTGCCAAAGCTGGAAGCATAATTGCGTTGCCTATCAGAAAAAGCAGCGCTGCTGAAGGGATCCTGCCAGCCGAGCCGGTTCCAATAATCTACATGAAATGCAATGGCGATAATGTGTTCATTATTTTCAGCAGCATATTTACCCAGCAATCTATCAGCGGAAGGGCAGCTGCTGCACCCCTGCGAGGTAAACAGCTCAACCAATGCAAATCCTTCTGCTGCAACTTTCTTTACCGGCTCCTCTATTTTATTACTGGCAGAAGATGCTGTGGTTAAAACAAGTAAAACAGCTGCAGCAGTAAACAGCACCAGGTACAGGAAGAATCTTTTCATACACTTTATTTCACTCATATACGCAACAGAAAACTGCGTGGTTTTTGGGGATACCGTACTTTAACTTTTGCGGAGCATCTGGTAATAGCCTGCTGCAGTTACCATACAAATACCACCAACAATCCACCACAAATTGTTAAACCCAGCTTTGTAAGCTATCTGTGTGCCGGTGCTGCTGCCTATCACCTGGGCGGCACTCCAGGCCATGGTGTACAATGCTGCATATTGGCCGCGGTTAGATTCGTTGCTGCGGGAAATGTAATAACTGTTCATAAAGGGCATCGCCACCATTTCGCCAATTGTTATAAGCAGTGTAGATATGATGGCCACCGTTAACCCGCTTGAAAGCGGAAGATTTAAAGCCATATAAGAAAGCCCTGTAAGTATGGAGCCGTAAGTAATCAGTTGCAGGTAAGGCCGCCTGCCCTCCAGCTTAAATACAATAATCATTTCAAATACAGCTATAATGATACCATTCAAAGCCATCACCATCCCTATCCAGAATTCGTTGATGTGCAGCTCCGATTTAAAAAACAGGGGCACCGTAGTAAACAACTGGAAAAAACATATTGCAAACAATATCTTAAACCCTATGTAAACCAGGTATGTTTTATCTTTATAGGGAGAGCGCCCATCTTTACTTTTTTTAGCTACTTTTTTTTGCTGCGATACACTTACACGGGGCAACAAAATCAGCAACAGTATCCCTGCAAAAATATTGGTACCCCCATCTACCCAAAACAACCATTTGTAACTTACAGATGCCAGAAACCCACCCACAGCACTGCCAAAACCCCAGCCAAGGTTAATGGCCAGCCGTATCAGTGAAAAAGATCGAGTCATGTTTTCCGGAGCACTGTAGTACGCAATTGCGGTGGCATTGGCCGGGCGAAAAGCCTCATTAACCATGCTCAGAAAGAAAGTACAGATACAAATGGCAGTATAGGAATTCATTTCCCCCAAAAGGATAAATAGTGAACCACCACCAAACAGCGCTATCAGTTGCATGGTATAAAAGCCTATTCTGTCGCTGAGCCAGCCGCCTGCAAATGCACCAGTTAGTGCGCCAAGACCGTAAATACCCACCACCCAGCCGGCCATTGGCATACTGAATCCTTTTTCCAGTGTGCAATACAATGTCATAAAGGGCAATACCATTGTGCCGGCACGGTTTATCAGCATTACCGCACTCAGCAGCCATATGCGCTTTGTTAAGCCTGTGTATGCATTTTTATATAAACTGATTGTTTGTGAGAGCATAAGAGGCACAAAGTTATACCGTTTACACTTTACATTTAACTTAATCTGATTTAGATGTAATGTGATGACGAAGCAAAGCTTGTTACGCCAAAAACAGGGCGTTTTTGACCGATATACATTCAGTAATAAGCCAGCATTAAAAATAAATTATCATGTCTCATCAGTATTATTTCTTTTATCACAAAGATTATTTAACTTTATCAGGCAATTGAAAAAAATTATCTCCATATTACTTATCGCCGTATTTTTTACTGCGCAGTATGCAAGGCAACTGGCTTACTTAGAATGTAAGCTGGCTGTGCTTACTACGGCTGAAATAGTGAATTGTGATTGCGAAAAGCAAACTGATATTGATAAAATTGCCGATGACGGGATACCGGCTTCAAAAAGCCATACGCATATCAGCGTGGATGAATTTTTCAGCTACCCGGCTACTGAAGCTATAAACCCAATGCTATTTCACTGCTGGAAAAGCCGGCAGCCATCTATAAAAGAGCTGAATTAAACGGCAACAGCACTTCTCCCTACCGTCCTCCGCAGGCATAACAACACACATTTTATTTTTTATTTTTCCCTGCAATTGCGGGGTGGCGTATGTATATGTGTACCCGCCATAAACCTGTTTTTAATTCAACAATAAATTTACAACAATGACTAAATATATTTTAGCGGCGATTGCTGCTGCAACCATATTTTCCTGTTCACCAAAAATGAACCTGGTTAAAAACGAGATAACGGATGCCGGAGGAAATAAAATGCTGTTGGGCATATGCAGCAAAAAAATGCTGACAGAAAAACCTTATGGTGAATGGTTTAATAAAAACCTGGATGGTTACGCTGTTGACGAAAACACCACTACCCTGCTGAAGGAAAAACTAAAGGACAAGACCTTTACCATTTTTATGGGTACCTGGTGCGGCGACAGCAAAAGAGAAGTGCCCCGTATTTACAAAGTGCTGCAGCAATCCGGTGTAAAAGAAAAGCAGATAAAATTAGTGATGGTAAACAACAGCGACAGTGCCTACAAACAAAGACCCACGCATGAAGAAAAGGGGTTGAATATTCACCGTGTACCTACTTTGCTTGTGGCAGGTAACGGGATTGAAAATGGCAGGATTGTTGAAACGCCGGCGGCAAGCTGGGAAAAAGATTTACTGGCCATTTGCAACGGCGAAAAATATACACCTTCATATCCCGGTGTGCAGTATTTGATACAGCAATTTGCTGAATTGGGTGAGGTTGGTGTGGAAAAAGAGCGTACTGCTGTTGCCGCACAGTTAAAACAACAACTGCAAAGCGAATTTGAAATTTCGGGTTATGCCAAAACCCTGCGCACCAGCGGCCAGATGCCCAAAGCCATACTTACCGCACAACTGAATGCATTGGCTTTTGCTGACAAAGCGGATGCATGGTACATTCTTGGGCTTTATCATCAATTGGCTGGCAATAAAACAGCAGCAAGGGAAAACTACAACAAGGCACTGGCATTAAAGCCCGACCATGAGAATACCAAACTGAAATTGGCAGAACTGGAGAAGCAATAAGGAGTAATAAAACCATATTAAAACGTGCAGGCTGGTAGTATCGGGCTGCACGTTTTATTTTAACCCATTGTGTAACTTTCTGTTTTAGGAATCACATTGAACCCTGCGATAAAACTTTCCGGCGGCACTGAAATCTTACGCTGTGCCGTATCCATCCAGGCACCATCAATAGTGAGGATGGCAGCAAGTGTATCGCCATTTACCCATATTTCATGCACCATGGTCCATTTGCGGTAATCGGCTGAAACCTTTTCCAGCATCACATTTATTTCTACTGCATCACCAAACTTAATTTCTCTTTTAAACACACATTCTTCCCTGAAAATGATTGGGCCGGTATGATGTTGCTGCATTGCTGCGGGTGTAATACCCTGTTCAGTTAAAAAAGCCATGCGGCAATAAGCTCCAAAATCATAATAGCAGGAATGACGCAGGTGAAAATTGGGGTCGAGGTCGCTCCAGCGGATTTCTATTTTTTTTGAATAAGTCATGCGGCAAAGGTACTTATTTAGCGTATTTGAAGTTTTAATGAAGATGACCGTTGATCGGCAAATGCTGTACAGGTTTTCAGTCTGCAGGGGCATCTGGCGGTCAACGGTCATCGAACAACGCCCAACGGCTATTTAATACAAATTCAGCGCCTTCCCTTTTGGATACTTTACACTGTAACTGATGCGTACTTTTTTGCTTTCGCCGGGAGCCAGTTCGAGCTTCCAGGTAAGTACACCTATTTCGGTATTGTTAAGCGCTTCACCACTTTCTAATAACTCCACTTCCACTTCTTTATTGGTACTGATGGGATACTGATCTTTCAGCAGTATTTTCACCACATCTTTCTTATTGTTCTTCACCGTTAACTCATAAGAAATTTTCTGCAGTTTATTGCTGCCAAGAAACTTAACACTGCTGTAATCCATCAGTTTCTCTCTTTTTATCACCACCCTTTTGTCTTTGCCCATAGTGAGATTGAGCGTATCAGCGGTATTTGCCGGATCAATAAATGTTTTGCCGATATAAGTACCTTCAAAAATGATATTAGCTTCACCGGGCAGCAGGTTCAGCTTTTCCCAGTCGCTTATTTCGGCCAGTAAAAAAGCATCCTTATCCAATTTAGGTACAGCATAATATTTATAGGCAGCTGCTATTAAAGCCTCCTTTAAAGTAGCAACCTGCTGCTTGCCATTGGTAGGTACATCATAAGGCAAATCAATGTCGTAGCTGATGTCAAGTTCGTTATCCGTAACCGACACGTAATCTTCCAGTCCGTCTTTAAGTGTAATCAGTACTACACCGTTATTGCCTCTTGAGCCGTAAATTGCTGCACCTTTTTCACCCTGCAGCACTTCAATGTTTTTTATTGCATCAGGGTTGATCTTACTGTATTCAGAAGCAACCATTTCTGTGCCATTAACAATATACAATGGCTGGCTTTCTTCTTTAAAATACCCTTGTCCCCTTACTTTCACCCCTGCTGTTACCACCACTTCACTTAGCATTGCGGGGCTACGGCTCTGCAAGTCATCCCGGTTAAATGATTGTATGCTGTTGCTCAATTGCCTATCCATTGACCTTACCGGGTTGATATAACTTAAAAACCAACTGCGCAGCAGCGGCGCATTGCCGTATTGCGTGGGTGTGCTGGTACTCAGCGATAGTTTTACCTGCTTCCAGTCGATACCCGTGGTTTGTACAATTTTTGCTTTGTACGTAATCTTCATCGGGTTCTTAATATCATCCACTTTTATATCGTAATAGGGTGTCCAGTAAGCATTTTGAGTGATGTAGGAAATGGTGAATTCATATTGCCCCGGAAGTGCTGAAGATAATTGCAGGATGATGCGGCCACCTGTTTTGGTATTTTTCTTCTGCTCTTCGGCAATCTGTTTATTCAGCTTATCCACCACCAGTTGTATCTTTTTCTTTTTGGCCTGCAATGCAGAAAGTTCATTCTGCAGTTCATTGGATTTGATTTTGTAATAATCCATCAGCTTCACCAGCTCTGCCACACTAAGGCCGGTTTGTGTGCCTTTAATTTCTTTGTTGGATTTCAATACACTCAGCAATTCAGAAGTGGTGGTGATGCTTACGTCTATCTTAGCAATATCACCGTTTATTTTTTCAACGGAATCTTCCAGCCTGTTTACCACCGGGTTGGCTATATCTGGCTGCAAATAATTATTGCTGAATTCCACGCCCAGAATGGTTACGCTGGCCGGGCAGTTTACCTGTATGCTGTTTACATCCACATAACTGCTGATGCCCTGTATGATGAGTTCGCTGTTGCCCTGTTTTAACAAAGCTTTAGCATTATGTGTAAGTTCGGCGCCGGTACTGTAAACCGTAGCAGTTTTTAATTCTGCAGGTACAATGTTTTTTTCTTCGTTGGCATAAGTACTTACGCTGGCCAATAGCAGCAGGAGGGTGACTAATTGCTTCATATTTGTATTTTTCAGCAGGATGCAGGGGAAGAAAAAATTACATAATGTGATAATTAGCTGAGTTGCTAATGTGCTGATGTGATAATATGCAGATTTTTCAGGCCAGTTGTTACTGTCAACTGTAACCTCTGAACCGTCCACTATATTTTAAACTTCATCTGCTTTACCAAATCCTGGAACTTGCTGTTCTCCCTTATATGCGGATCCCAGGCAAAGCCCATATCAATCAAATCTAATTTTTCGGTGATGGTGGCACCTTGTTTACCCGGTTGGTTCGCCATAATGAATACCGTATCGGATATGGCCAATGAGTTTTCTATATCGTGGCTTACGATGATAAGCGTGTTCATTTCGTGCAGGGTGCTGATTTTGAGCAGCAGCTCCACCACCCGGTCAATCACCAGCACATCCAGGCCCGAAAAAGGCTCGTCCAGCAAAATGAACTGGTTGCCCGTAAGCGCCTGTTGCAGTATGCTTACCCGTTGCCGCTGGCCGCCCGACAATTGCATCGGGTACTTTTCCAAATGCTCTTTTAGGTTGAATTTTTCCGCATAGTCTTCAATCACCTCCTTTTTCTGCTGTGGTGTGCTATATGCTGTGTTGCGTTCCAAAGCGATGGCCAAATTTTGGCGGATGCTGCGGTGGTTAAAGAGGATATAGTTTTGCGATACAACGCCCACTTCGCCTTCCCGCACCTTATGCTTATCGGCCCCAATGGTTACAATGCCAGTAGAAGGTTCATTCAAGCCCGCCATGATTTTAAACAATTGCGTTTTGCCAATGCCGCTCCGGCCAACAAGCGATACCACTTGGCCTTGGGTAACACCGGGCCGCACGATATTGTGCAGTTCAAAATTCACGTCCCGTAATATTACTTTATCGCCATACTGTTGGCCTACATTTTGGGCCGTCAGTATCTGTTCAACTTTTTGGTAAGTCATTGTTTTCTTATTTGCAATTTTGTGTAAGGGAATAACCAGTAGCGCAACATCCCGAGGATATAATCGAAAAATACACCGACCAGGAAGACGGCAATCATTAAGCTGAAACCTACTTCCTGCTTTACGTATTTACTGGCTTTTATGATATCTGCACCTAGGCCACCTTCGCCTAAATTAAATCCTTCTACGGTAGTTATCATCATCCAGGCAATGGCG
>JANMDL010000139.1:0-3802 GCA_031376295.1 Chitinophagales bacterium | reverse complement strand
CTTCTGGAACGAGTGCCGCAGGTATGCAACTTCTGCTGCTAATAAAGAAAACATTAATGAAGAAGCATTTTTTACTGCACTGATAACTTACTGCCACCAGCGCTTTGGCATTGATACCGGCAAAGTATTTGCAGCCGGTTTTTCAGGTGGCGGCCACATGGCCTACAAGCTGGCCCTTACCATGCCGCAGAAAATAAAAGCAATAGGCGCTATTGTGGCCAACCTGCCCGACAGTGCTTCCTGCGACTGCAATATGGCCGGCAAGGCACTGCCCGTACTGATTGTAAATGGCACTGCGGACAAGGTTAACCCCTGGCAGGGCGGCGAAATGTTTGTTAGCAACAGCAGCTTTGGCGTGGTACTGAGCTCCCGGCAAAGTTTTAATTACTGGGCAGGTCTGGCAGGCTTCAGCGGCAATCCGGTTACTAAGCAGTTACCCGATACTGATCATTCCGACACCTGCACCATCACCGAATTTACTTACGGGCAAAAACGCAAACCAACTATTACACTGCTGCAGGTAAACGGCGGAGGGCATGCCTTTCCAAAAGATATTGATGTATTTTTGTACCTGTGGCGGTTTTGCAAACAGGCTGCACATGGCCGTAAAAAATGAGCAGCAGCAAACGATGGAACATGATAATATAAACAGCGCTGCATAAGTATGCCGGAAAGTTTATTATACGACATTTACCATCTAAACGATTTTTTATACAATGAGAATACTCTTTTTTATTATCACCCTGTTTACCGGAGCGGCTGTTTTTGCCCAGGCCATTAAGCAAAAAACAACCATTGCCATTACTAAAACTGTTCCTTACTGCGGTGGTGCCAGCCCATCACAGGAAATACTTGAAGAAAGCAGAAAGCCGAAAATAGCTTCGGGCGAAAGTTTTTACATTATCCGGGGTACCCGTAATATAAATAACCGGAAAATAATAAAGACAATTAATTTTAATAACGCCGGAAAATGTACTGTTTTGCTGGCACCTGGCACTTATGCAGTAATCAATGCGTTTGGCTATAAAAAACTCAGTACAGATACTGAGCAGTTTGACATGACCTGCCTGCTTTCATTATGGAAGAAGCCACTGTTTTCATTTACAGTGAAGGCCGGTAAAAGCAATGCATTTTCATATACTATTGAGCAGCAGTGCCCTTACAATATACCCTGCAGCAAAAAAGAAATCCCGGTGCCGATGTGATGCTGGTGCTTCGTTTCAGCACACCAGTAAGGGCAGTAAACCTTGCTGTAAACCGCTAACTGCCTGTTGTATTACTGCAAACGCCCAATCCCATTACAGCCCCTACATCACAATATGTTTATATCTTTTTCTATACCAAATAAACATTTTTCCCGTTTAAAGGGTCATACTTACTGAAACGGCCTTTTCCGGAACAGTTTTTGGTAATAAAGGTAAATACCGTTCAAAATCCAATGAGCCTGGCTATATATAGAGAAAAAATACAATACCGACTTTTGCCAATACTGCTGCTTTTAATGAGCGGCATTGCAGCTACAGCACAACCAGTGGCTGGCTTTACAGCCTCTCCCGTTACAGGCTGTGCACCGCTGGCCGTAAGTTTTACCGATCAGTCAACAGGCACCCCCACCACCTGGCAGTGGGATCTGGGTAATGGCACACAATCCACCCAGCAAAACCCCACTACCACTTATTTTAACCCCGGCACTTACACGGTAACACTTACCGCAAGTAATACCGCAGGCAGTAATACCATCACCCGTACGCAATATATTACGGTTAATGATAAACCATCAGTAAATTTTATTGCATCCGATTCAACAGGGTGTTTTCCATTGCGGGTAAACTTTACTGATTTGTCATCGGCAGGCACCGGTACCATCACCAACTGGGACTGGGATTTTGGCGATGGCACCAACTCTGCAGCGCAAAACCCTTTTCACATATATACCACAGTGGGCAATTTTACCGTAACGCTGAAGGTTACCAACAGTGGGGGGTGCATCAAGGTAATCAGCAAGCCGGTTTATATAAGAGTATCCACAGGGGTTAGTGTTACTTTTGGTAACAGTGCTCCCCAGCTTTGCCACCCGCCGGAAACCATCAATTTTACCAACCTGTCTACAGGCCCCGGTATACTAAGCCATCAATGGTTTTTTGGCGATGGCGGCGGCTCTACTCTTATCAACCCTTCACATATATATAATACCGGCGGCAACTTTACGGTTACACTTATTACCCAAAGCAGCCTTGGTTGTGTAGATACGTTGATAAGGCCATTTGCAGTTGTTATCAAAGATGTGCAGTCGGCCTTTACCGGCCCCAATAGTATTTGTGCCGGCAGCCCGGCAAGTTTTACCAATACCTCCAACCCGGTATCGGCAGGTTCGCTATGGGACTTTGGTGATGCAACCGGTTCCACGCAAACAAATCCTGTAAAAACATGGCCAATACCAGGCACTTATACCGTTCAGTTAATTAACAATTACGGCACCTGTGCCGATACCATTAGCCGCCCAATAACAGTACTGGCGCTGCCATTGGTTAATTTTACCAGTGCAGATTCTGTTGATTGTGATGCCCCGTTTACGGTGAACTTTCAGGACTTATCTGCCGGTGGCACAGCCTGGGCATGGAACTTTGGTGATGGCAACCCCTCCACACAGCAAAACCCGGTGCATACTTATAATACCAACGGCCAGTTTACAGTAAGCCTGGTAGTTACCAATGCGAATGGCTGTAAAGATTCAATAAGTAAAACGCAGTATATAAAAATTATCAAGCCAATCGTTGCCATTAACGGGGCACCGGTTGAAGGTTGTGTTCCATTCAGCTTCAGCCCCACACCTAATGTAAATGCCATTGACGGTGTAGCAACTTATTTCTGGGATTTTGGTGATGGAGCCACTTCTAACCTGCCAAACCCCACACATATTTATCCCGTACAGGGAACTTATACTGTAAAACTTTTTATTACCACCAACGATGGCTGTACAGATTCATCAGTTGTGGTAAACGGAGTACGGGTGGGTACTTTGCCAACGGCTGATTTTTCTGCCATCCCTTTATCGCAATGTGTGGGCCAACCCATTCAGTTTACCGATTTATCAGTTCCTGCCGACAGGTGGCTCTGGGATTTTGGTAATGGCATTGGCAGTTCCACTACTCAAAACCCCATCTATGCCTACACCGATACGGGCATCTTTACTATAAGGCTCATTGCATGGAACAATGGCTGCCCCGATACGATGATTAAAACAAATTACATCACGGCCCTGCCACCTGTAGCAAGGTTTACTGCCGCTTTTAACTGCAACAATAAAAGGCAGGTTATTTTCGCCGACCAATCGGTACTGCCGCAAACATGGGCATGGGATTTTGGCGATGGCAATACCTCTGCCCTGCCAAGCCCAACGCACGTATATGCTGCATTTGGCACCTACAATGTATCGCTTATCGTAACCAATGGCGGTTGCAGCGATACTATTGTACAGCCTGTGACATTAATAAATGAGCTGGCCGATTTTTTAGTGGTGAATGATACCGTTTGCAAAAACCAGCAGGCAGTATTTTATGTACCCGCCACGATTAATACCGCCAATATTGCCACTTATTACTGGGATTTTGGTAATGGAATTGCACAGTTCGGCACTTCTGTATTTGGCTATTTTTATCCTGCTGCCGGGGTGTACACCGTTAAATTGGTAATGACGGACATAAGGGGATGCAGAGACAGTATCGTAAAAGTAAATGTCATCAGGGTATTTGGCCCAACCAGCAATTTTACGCCATCACCGCTTGCTGGTTGCAAAGGGTTA
>JANMDL010000113.1:0-2191 GCA_031376295.1 Chitinophagales bacterium | reverse complement strand
GAATTTGAATGATTCATATATAGAAATTTATAAAAAATTAAGAGATGGTGATTTGGCGGCAGTTGAAAACGCGAAGGACTATATAGATTCTATTTGGAGCGAAGAAAGATACGACCTTTCTCCTGTTGGTCGTTTTAGGTTTAATAAAAGATTTTCAAAAGAAACTGAAGGAAAAGAAGGTGATAGAAGAACAATTTCTGCTTCTGATCTTGTAATGATAATTAAGCATGTAATTTATTTACAAAATACTCCAGATGAACTTGCTGACGACATTGATCACTTGGCTTCAAGAAGAGTTAGGTATGTTGGTGAAATGCTACAACAAAAAATTCGTGTTGGAATGGCTCAGATGAAGAGAAATATACAAGATAGAATGTCTGTGATAGATGCTGACACAACTCTTCCTATTCAAATAGTAAATCAGAGGCCTCTTCAAGCTCGTATTAAGGAATTTTTCACGACTAATCAGTTGTCACAGTTCATGTCACAAGAAAATGTGCTTTATGAAATTGAGCATTTAAGAACATTGTCTGCACTTGGCCCCGGCGGTCTTACTCGTGAAAGAGCTGGTTTTGAAGTTCGTGACGTGCACACATCTCACTATGGTCGTGTTTGTCCTATTCACACACCTGAAGGTCCAAACATTGGTCTTATTTTGAGATTGTCTATTTATGCAAGGATAAATGATTTTGGAATTATAGAAACACCGTATATTAAAGTTAAGAATGGAAAAATAACAGAAGAAGTTCATTATATGAATGCTCTTGAAGAAGAGAAATATGTTATTGCTCATGCAAACATTGCTTATGATGAAAAAGGTAATATCCTAGAAGAAAAAGTTGAAGCAAGAATTAGAACTTCTCCAGGTATTGCAAATAGAAGTGATGTTGAATTTATTGATGTTTCTGCAAATCAAGCATTTTCTATCGCAACATCAATGATTCCTTTCCTTGAACACGACGATGCCAATCGCGCACTCATGGGTTCAAACATGCAGAAACAAGCAACTCCTTGTATTTCGCCTGACGCTCCGCTTGTTGCAACAGGTATGGAAGAAGAAGCTTCAAGATCTACTGGAAGAATGATTATTTCTGATGTTGATGGAGTAGTTTCTTATATTGATGGCAAAAAGGCAATAGTGAAGGATTCATCAAATAAGGATCATGAATATAAGTTTGTTAATTTTTCAAGAACAAATAGCTTTACAGTTTTACACAATAGGCCAATAGTTAATCTTGGCGATAAAGTTAAAAAGGGAACAATTCTTGCAGATACTTCTTCAACTCACAATGGACAAATTGCGCTTGGTCAGAATTGTTTGGTTGCTTTTATGTCTTGGGGCGGTGCTAATTACGAAGACGCTATAATTTTGTCCCAAAGACTTATTAAAGATTCTAAATTTACAAGTATTCATCTTGAAGAATTTGTTGTTAATGTTCGTGATACAAAACTTGGACCCGAGGTAACGACTCACGATATACCAAATGTTGGAGAGGCAAAATTAAGAAATTTGGACGAAGACGGTATTGTGATAATTGGTGCAGAGGTAAGACCGGGGGATATTTTGGTTGGTAAAATTACTCCAAAAGGTGAAAGTGAATTAACTCCAGAAGAAAGACTATTAAGATCAATTTTTGGTGAGAAGGCAAGAGATGTAAAAGATTCTTCACTTAGAATGGAGAATGGCAAGAGAGGTAGAATAGTTGGAGTTAGGGTTTTTTCAAGAGAAAAAGGAGATGTTCTTGATTCAGGAATAATAAAAAGAATTCATATTGAGGTCGCAGAATTAAGAGCAATTTCTGTTGGTGATAAATTAGCAGGTAGGCACGGAAATAAAGGTGTTATCTCTGTTATTTTACCAGAAGAAGAAATGCCATACATGGCAGATGGAACTCCAGTAGACGTAATACTTACTCCTCTTGGTGTGCCATCTCGTATGAACTTGGGTCAAATACTTGAGCTTCATTTGGGTCTTGCGGCAAATACTCTTAATTATCAAGCGATTGTTCCACCATTCCAAGGCGCAAAAGACTCAGAAATAAAAGAAGAATTGAAAAAAGCTGGATTTAAGGAAGATGGGAAAATGATGCTTTACGATGGTAGAACAGGAGAAGCATTTGAACAAGACATAGCGGTTGGTTATATGTCTATTCTAAAACTTCATCACATGGTTGAAGATAAGATTCACATG
>JANMDL010000105.1:0-15182 GCA_031376295.1 Chitinophagales bacterium | reverse complement strand
CACCATTGAAACCCCCTGCTGAATTACATGCTTTGCCAGCATTGCACCCTGGTAACCTACCGTAATGGCAACATTGGGTACTTTGCGTATAACCTGCTGAATAGCATGTGAAATAAGCGATTCCCCATTTATATCCAGCATTGGCTTGGGAATACTTTGTGTCAGCGGCATCATTCTCATGCCCCGGCCCGCAGCTAAAATAATGGCATAGTTAATCATATATAATGCAGGTATTGAGGTGCCACCAACTGCAGCAATGCATCCCGGCTTAACCTTGGTGAGTTTTCAGTATCAATACGGTTGCCCTCCGGCTTTGCAGGGCTGTTAAAGTCAAGCAAATAATAGTCATTACCGTTAAACTGTATTTCCGAAAGCCAGGGTGTTTCTGATGCACCAATCATTATTTCATCAATACTGTCGCCGGTACGTGGCGGAGCTTTTTCAAATGTTCCCCCATACACTTCAGTAAATACATCCAGCACTTCCGACATCATGGTTGACTGCATTTTTTTACCAAGTATTTTACCAGCAGTAAGCCCGGCATTGTTAATAGCATCGGTAATTACACCAGCGGCATCATTCACCGAAAAAATATACCTGCGCATGTGAGCACCGGTTGTATGGATGACCCCATTTTTCTCCAGCATATCTTTCCAAACCGGAAAAACCGAGCCGGTTGACCAGGCAATATTGCCAAACCGCAGGCAGGTGAATTTTGTTGCTGATTTACTGTTGCAAAGCAGAAACAGTTTTTCCATTACCGATTTAGACAGGCCATACATACTTTTACAGGGCGGTGCCGCCTTGTCGGTAGAAATACCCACCACCAGCTCAACCTGCTTGTCAATAGCAGCCCTCGCAATATTCTGAGAGCCTTTTATATTACTGTCAATACATTCGTTGGGGTGCATTTCCGATACATCCACATACTTTGAAGCAGCAGCATGTACAATGATAGCTGGCCGGTAAACAGCTATCGTTTCATGTACTGCACCAGCATTTGAAACATCTAATGGTATTACAGTACAGCCGGTGGCCGCCGCCGCAAAATGATTCGATTGATTGCTTCTTCCGGCCAATATTACATTGTAGTCAGCCTTCAGCCGCATAGCCAGGTTACGACCTAAAAAACCGGTACCGCCAGTAATCAATACAGTTTGCATCTGGTAGTTTTTTTTAAGGGGGTAAAAGAAAAAGGTGGCAATCAGCCACCTGTTAAATCAGTTACTTCGCTGCATCAAAGATCCAGCACCATAGCTTCCAGGTTAATGGAAGTATCATCGGTAGTCATCGTACACTTTTCAGTAATGTTACCAGTTGCATTAAAAGAGTACTCAAGGTTACTTAATTCAGCAATCCTTTGTTTGGCCAGCGATAGTTTTTTGGGGGCGACTTCGATTTTTTGCATATTAAATATATTTTACAACTAAAATACGGATTTTTTTAATACAAACAATTTTCGGGGCGTATTTCAAATTCCCCGGGCGGGGGCTGCCGCAAAACTGCTGCAGTAACTTCATGGACAAATCTTCGCCCCGTTGGTCAAAGACCAGACGAAGGCATTCCGTGGGTCGCCACTTGCGTCTTTGACCAGCGGCAAAGCAAATGTACCCCATTTTTTACCCCTTTTTATTACAGACAAAGCGGTAAGACCCCGCAATTTTCAATAAAAAAAGGTGGCTTTACAAAACCACCTTGAATTTCTTTTCAGAAAAATGTTACAGGAAAATTTCAGGAGCCATAGTTCCTGTATCTCCAGATGGCTGAGTGTCGCATTTAACATCTATGTCTCCTGAAGCAGTCAGCCTGCTTTCAACATTACTCAGTTCAGCTATCCTTTCTTTTGCAAGGGATAGTTTTTTGGGAACAGTTTCAATTTTTATCATTTTTAAAAATTTAGAGATTGAAAATACGTTTTTTTTAGAAAACTGAAATATTCCGGGCATAAAAAAAGTGGCTCAAAACCACTTTTAATTTCGTTTCAGGAAAATGTTACAGGAAAATCTCCGGAGAAACCGTTCCTGAATCGCCAGAGCCTGTCTGGATGTTGGTACATTTTACATCAATGTCACCCGATGCAGTCAGCCTGCTTTCAACGTTACTGAGCTCCGCTATCCTTTGTTTGGCAAGGAACAGCTTTTTGGGAGCGTTTTCGATTTTTATCATACAAATAATTTTGACATCTAAAGTACGCTTTTTTTTCTGACAGGTATGATTTTTCTTTTTTTAACCTGGTTTTATATGATGCAGCCACTGCTTGCTGTAAAAAAGTAACCCCTATCTTCGTTATTAAATAAATAATAGTATGGCTGTTAATCTGCCCCCGCAAAAATCACACAGTTTTACACTGCATAATACGATTGTTGCTGATGAGTATGCCTGGATGCACAACCGGCAGGATACCGATCTTATAGCATACCTCGAAGCAGAGAAGGAAATATACAACAGCTATTTTTCGGGCTTGCACTATTTGGAAGATAAAATTTACAGGGAGGGAATGAGCCTGGTGCCCTTTCCCCTGCAAAAAAGCATGCCTGTTTACAATAATGGGTACTGGTATTATTTTCTTTACCTGGCCGAAAAAAAATATGCTGTAACCTACCGTTGCCGTAACGTACATACCAAAGAGGGGGAAGAGCTGGTTTTTGACCCCAATGAATTTGCAGGCGAATCAAAATACTTTTATTGCGCCCCGGTCAATCCCAGCCCCGATAACCGCTATATCCTTATTTTGATTGACAGGGTAGGCGATGTACGCTTTTCGTGTTATATTAAGGACCTTACTACCGGAAAATTGCTTGAACATGACGGCCCTGTGTCAATATCTTCTTACCTGGCCTGGAGCAGGCAATCTGATTGTTTTTATTACGCTAAAAGGGATGCCATTAAAAATGGAAACCGCCCCTGCGAAATTTACCTTCACCGGGTTAACGTGCATGCCGCAGCCGACACACTGGTTTACAGGGAAGAAGATACCCGTTTCAGCCTGAGCCTTTCCCTGTCCAAATCGGGCAAATATGTTTTTATTACCAGCCGCAGCCGCAATGCATCGGAGGAATATTTTATCAATCAGGATGCGCCATTTGATGCACCACAACTTTTCTGCAGCCGAAGAGAAAACCTGGTATACGGACTGGAAGATACAGCAGGTGGATTTATTGTGTTTACCAATTACAAAGCACCCAATTTCCGGGTGATGAAATCGGACATAGAAAAAAGGGAGCCCGAAAACTGGCAACCTTTTATTGAAGAAGAAAACGATATTGCACTTGCAGGCGCAGAAGTAATGGAGGACTATATAGCCCTTTCGCAGATGCATGCGGGGCGGATGTCGCTTCGGGTTGTACACCTGCACACAGGGGAATCAAAGCTGATACCTGTTGAGGACGAACTGGTAACCATACGCATGGGAAGCAACCGCAGCCATATACCCGGCGGGGGTATGATTATTGAGTACACAAGTTTCCGCAAACCATTGGTGCAATGTATATATGATGTTGGGCAAAACAGCCTGGTGCTTTTGCGGGATGGTAAACTGAATGCTGCTTACAACCCGGATGATTATGAAGAGCGGTCACTGATGGCAGCATCGGAAGATGGTACAATAATACCGGTTTCGCTGGTATACAAAAAAGGCATTACACAGGATGGAACCAACCCGGTGTTGATGGTGGGTTACGGAGCTTATGGCAAACCGCTGGAACCAGGGTTTTCTTATATGCGGGTGAGCCTCCTGAATCGTGGATTTATTTTTGTGCATGCACATATCAGGGGTGGAAATGAACTTGGAAATCAATGGTACCAGGATGGAAAAATGCTGAAGAAAAAAAATTCTATTGCCGACTTTATTGCCTGTGCCAGGCACCTGATTCAGGAAAAATACACTTCTCCCCGGCACTTCTATATTTCTGGTGGCAGCGCTGGTGGTATTGTAGCTGGTGCAGCAGTAAACCAGCACCCCGAACTTTTTAACGGAGTGATACTGCAAAATGCTTTTTTAGATGTACTCAATACCATGCTGAATGAGAAAGTGCCTTTAACCACCATCGAGTTTGAAGAGTGGGGCAACCCTAAAGACGAAACTGTTTTCAGGTACATCCAGTCCTATTCCCCATACGAAAATATCAAACCCCAGGCTTACCCTCACATGCTGGTACTCACTGGTATGCACGACCATTTGGTGCCTTATTACGAAGGCGTTAAATGGGTGGCACGCATAAAAGCGAACAATACAGGCTCCAGCAATATTCTGCTTCAATGCGATCCCGATAGTGGCCATTTTAAAGACCGTGGCAGCTTTGATATTTTAAAAGATTTTGCCAGAATTATAGCATTCCTGCTTCATTGTGAGCATATTTCGCAGTAATCCTCATTGCAAATATTTGTCACACCCTGTATTGTTGCAGGAGTTTTTCCAGCCTGCAACAATTTAGCAAGCTGCTTTTTAGTGCTGTTAGCAACCCCAATCTTCTGTTTTTTAGCTTAAACCAAAATCTTACTATTGCAGAATTTGGGTTTAATGAGGTCTTCTCATCTTTTCATCAAGCTATTTTACCATTCATCACAAAAAAAAATGATGCATTTTTAAAAAAATGTTTTTAACAGATTGATTATCAAATAAATAACATAAAGCATAATATTGTGCATAGGGCATTACTTTAAATTAAATGGTACTTTATATTGCATAGTACTAAAATTACCCTTATCTTTGTGCTATCAAATTAAAACAAAAAATAAAGTCATGAAAAAGTTAATTTTTGCCGCTTACACAATCGCCCTGATAGCTCTAGTACCTGCAGTATTTGTTGGATACCTTAGTGGTAACGATACAAAGCCGCTTCCTCAAAAAGAAGTGAAGGTTGAAAAGATAGATAAGGTTACTGTTGAGGTAGAAACTTCCTACCCGGTTGTAACATTGCTTGTTGCTGTAAAATAAATGCAGGCATAATTTTCTGCACGGGTTTAATTTCAAAATCCGTGCTGTGCCGGACACACCATTTTTTACAAATGCTGCTGCTGTACAGCCGCCTGTTTTCTCCGGCTTTTATTCTTTTTTATTCTGCATACAGCCAATCAGCCATGGTAAAAAGATATACCGATTTCTTTACCGGCTATCGCAGCATTAAATCAGAAATACTTCAGCAGTTGTTTTCCCTGCTATCATAATTTGCGCCAGGCAATGTACTTACCTGCCCGTACTAAATTCAGATAAACATATTTGTTAAACCAGCTTTATATGTTACCGCAGTATTACCAAAGCTCCTTCTGTAGTACCCTGATACTGGTTTGGACGTAATGGACATTTCCCTCCAAAGTGCTTTACTGTAAAGGATTTTAACATTTCATTATACTGTTGCAGGTACTGAAATGCTGCGTTGTTTGGTTTGGCCACCAATTAACAGCCCCCTACTTTTACATCATCAAAGCCAGTGAGTGGGATCAAAAAAAAACAGCAGTAAAAAATAAAAAAATCTGCTTTATTCCCACCAGTCAACCTGCATGGCTTTCCGTCTGCGATTATTGTTTTGTGAAAAGGAACACGGCATTATTATTTATTAAAACAAAAATTATTTTATTATGAAAAAGAATGTAAACAGGTATCGCTTATTTATTGCAGCCGCAATGGTTGTAAGCAGCATCGGTTTTGCTCCAGCCACACAGGCAAAAAGTTTTACAGGTACAAACCCGGTAGAGCTAAAACTTGTGTCGCAGGAAAAAGACTCCCGAATGTTTGAGCTGGTTATCGGCAATGCTGAAGCAGCAGAATACAAAATAGTGATCAGGGATGAAAATTATACTGTATTCTATGCGGCTAAGCTGAAAGGAAAAAATCTCTGCCGTAAGTTTGAACTCAAAAATGAAGACCCCATTAACAGTGGTGAAACACTCACTTTTGAAGTTACCAATCTTGCAACGGGAAAATCAGTGGTATACAAAATAAATACCATTACCCGTGTAGAAAAGAAAACGGAGATTACCATAGCAAAATAACACAGGGTAAAAAATAAAAAAGAAGGTCCGTGCAGGTTTGCGGGCCTTTTTTTGTGCTGTTACCCAGGCAGGGGGAGGTTATTACACGCTTCATGCAACATTTAAGTTGCTGTAACTGTCTTGATACTGATTTGTAAAGGTTTTGTTACCTTTGCTGGTTCAAAAAGGAAGCAACCATTGCTCCGGTTTGATAAAACAAATTAATATGGCAAAACAACATTCGCTTCATTGTTCTTTTTGCGGCCGCAGCCGGGATGAAGTAAAAATTCTTATTGCGGGGCAGGATGGGCATATATGCGAAAGCTGCGTAGAACACGCTGAGGACATCATTACACAGGAACTGGGCAACTACCAGGAAACAAAACCTTCCGGCCAAAATAATAATAAATTAACGGTTAAAAAACCGCAGGAAATTAAAAAATTCCTTGACGACTATGTTATCGGGCAGGATTATGCTAAAAAAGTACTGGCGGTAGCAGTATACAATCACTACAAAAGGCTCAATCAAAAGGTAGAGAATGATGTAGAGATAGAAAAGAGCAACATCATTATGGTTGGCGAAACGGGAACGGGCAAAACCTTGCTGGCAAAATCAATAGCCCGGATGCTTAATGTACCCTTTGCCATTGTAGATGCCACTGTTTTTACTGAGGCGGGCTATGTGGGTGAAGATGTGGAAAGTATGCTCAGCAGGCTGCTGCAGGCATGTAATTATGATGTAGCTGCTGCCGAAAAAGGCATTGTGTTTATTGATGAAATAGACAAAATAGGCCGCAAAAGCGATAATCCCAGTATTACAAGGGATGTAAGCGGCGAGGGTGTGCAGCAGGGCCTGCTCAAATTACTGGAAGGTACAGAAGTACTGGTGCCACCACAAGGCGGGCGCAAACACCCCGAGCAGAAATTAGTAAAAGTAAATACGCAAAACATACTCTTTATATGTGGCGGCGCTTTTGCTGGTATAGATAAGATTATTGCCCGCAGGGTAAATACACATTCCATCGGGTTTAACGTAAATAAGGAACAACAGCAGTACCACGAGGAAAATATACTGCAGTTTGTAAATGCACAGGATATGAAGCAATTTGGACTGATACCCGAACTGCTGGGCCGGCTGCCGGTGATTTCGTACCTTAACCCGCTGGACGCACCCACCCTGCGCAGCATTCTTACCGAACCTAAAAATGCACTGGTAAAGCAGTTTGTGCGTTTGTTTGAAATGGAAGGCATTGAACTGAAGTTTGAACCGGCTACGCTCGACTTTATGGTGGAAAAAGCACTGGAATATAAATTGGGTGCCCGTGGCCTGCGCAGCATCTGCGAAAGTATCCTTACCGATGCCATGTACGAGCTGCCTTCGCAAAAAACAAAATTGTTTGACGTAACACTGGAATATGCACAACGCAAGTTCAATACAAGCAAACTGAGCTTGCTTAAAGTGGCATAAAAAATTGGAAAAAAAAATTTATAAACAACCACCTTCATTTTAGGTGGTTGTTTTTTTTCATTTTACTTTTACGCCCTGAATAAAAACAGCGGATTTTTGCTAAAACTGATTGTACAATGATTGATGTATTACTGGGCCTGCAATGGGGCGATGAGGGTAAAGGTAAAATAGTTGACTATTTTGCCCCGGGTTATGATGTGATTGCACGCTTTCAGGGTGGCCCTAACGCCGGTCACACGCTTTATGTAAATGGCACCAAAATGGTGCTTCACCAGATACCCAGCGGTATTTTTCATGAAGACAAGATTAACCTGATAGGTAATGGTGTGGTGCTGGATGTGGTAACCCTTAAAAAGGAATGTGAAAGAGTGGCTGCCCAGGGTGTTGACTACAGGAAGAACCTGTACATCAGCGAAAGAACACATCTTATCCTGCCTACACACAGGGCATTAGATAAGGCCAGTGAATTAGCAAAAGGTACAGAAAAGATTGGCTCAACCCTCAAGGGTATAGGGCCTGCATATATGGATAAAACCGGGCGTAATGGACTGCGGGTGGGCGATTTGCTTGACAAGAGCTTTACCACACAGTACATAAAACTGCGGCTGAAACATCAGAAATTATTAGATAACTTTAATTTTAACGAGGATATTTCCGATTGGGAAGAGGAATTTTTTGAAGCGCTGGAATTGCTTCGCCAGCTTAAAATTGTAAATGGTGAATATTTCATCAACGAAAAGTTGCGTGAAGGTAAAAAGGTACTGGCAGAAGGTGCTCAGGGCAGTATGCTGGATGTTGATTTTGGTACATTTCCTTATGTAACAAGCAGCAGCACCATATCTGGCGGAGTTTGTACAGGCCTTGGAGTGGCCCCGCAAAAGATAAAAGAGGTATTTGGCGTAACCAAGGCCTATTGCACCAGGGTTGGCGGAGGTCCTTTTCCAACCGAATTGCTGGATGAAACAGGGGAATTGATACGCAAAACCGGTAATGAATTTGGAAGTACTACCGGCAGGCCAAGGCGCTGCGGATGGATAGACCTGGTAGCCCTGCAGTTTGCCTGCATGGTAAACGGCGTAACCCAGCTTGTAATGACAAAAGCTGATGTACTGGACGGATTAAATGAATTAAGTTTGTGTAACGGGTATAAAATTGATGGCGAAGAAAAGAATTTCGTACCTTTTCAGATGAATAAAGTGACTATTGACCCGGTGTATAAGCGTTTTGATGGCTGGCAGACTGATATTACAGGAATAAAAGAATATGCTCAAATGCCGGAAAAAATGAAAACTTATATTCAGTATATCAATAACTTTACAGGAGTTCCTGTTAAATTCATCAGCAATGGGCCGGAGAGAGAGCAGATTATAATCGCAGAATAAAAAATTTAAAAAATAGTTTCATTTTTTTTTGGCTAATTAAAAATCTCTAAGAAATTTTACAGTACTAATCTTTTTGATTTATGGTTTCTAAATCTGGTAAGGAAATTAAACCGGTATCTAAAAAAACGGCCCCCGAAGATAACGGGACGGCAAAGGCATCTTCAAAGCCCAAAAAGCAGGAAGATGATGACGATATTGACGGCGACGATTTTGAGGAGGAAGAGGCTCCCAAAAAAGGTAAAGCTGCTTCTAAAAAAAGCAGTAAGTCTGACGACGACGATGATGACGACGTTGAAGTAGAAGATGAGTGGGAAAAACCCGAAGAAGAGGATGATTGGGATCCCGATTTTGATGAGTTTGACGTTCCCAAGTCGAAAAATAAAAAAAGCCCCAAAAAAGGCGGTAAAGAGGAAGAAGAAGAGGATTTTAAACTGGACGATGATTTTAAAGACCTCGGCCTGTTTGATGATGACATGGGCGGCGGTGGCGGCGGATATGATGATGATGACTTTTAGTTTATTTAAATTTACAAGTGCTTACACAAAGCAATTATTTTGCTGTAGATAACTTTTCTGAATTCAGGCTTAAAATGCTGAACTGGTCAAACAGGTTCAGCATTTTTTGTATGCTAGATAACCAGCAGTACAGTTTTAATACCCCTGCTTTTGAATGTATATTGGCCGCTGGCTGTAAAAAAAGTATTTCAGTCAATGCTGGTAATGCGTTTGATACACTGCAGCAGTTCTATAATAACCGCAGTGGCTGGCTATTCGGCCACCTGGGCTATGACCTGAAAAATGAAACAGAGTCCCTGGTTTCGGATAATCCGGATGGCATCGGCTTTACAGATATGTTTTTTTTTGAGCCGGAGCTTGTTGTTAAACTGTGCCGTAAGGGCGTGGAAATTACCGGTACGGCTCACCCTGAAGCTGTGTTTGAAGAAATAATACAGGAATCGCTGCAACAGGTTACGGCAAAGGGCAGCAGCATAAAACTAAGCAGCAGGTTTACAAAGGATGGCTATATTGAATCTGTTAAAAAAATACAACAGCATATTGCCCGTGGAGATTGTTATGTATTAAATTTCTGCCAGGAGTTTTTTGCAGAAGACACCGTACTTAACCCGGTTGATGTTTATAAAAAACTCATCACCATTTCGCCAAATCCCTTTTCGGCATTGTACAGGGTAAATGAACACTGGTGCATTTGCGCCAGCCCCGAACGCTATCTCAAAAAAGAAGGCAGTTGTATTCTATCGCAACCCATCAAGGGTACAGCAGGCAGGCACCTTCTGGATGAGATGAAGGATGAAGCCAGCAGGCTGTATCTGCAGGAAAGCGAAAAAGAAAAAAGTGAAAATGTGATGGTGGTTGACCTGGTGCGGAACGACCTGAGCAAAATTTGCCGTGATGGATCAGTTAAAGCTGAAGATCTTTTTGGTATATACAGCTTTCCACAGGTACACCAGATGATAAGTACGGTTACAGGTGAACTGAAAGCGGATGTGGATTTTGCAGCCATCATTAAAGCTACCTTCCCGATGGGCAGCATGACAGGGGCACCAAAAAAACGGGTACTGGAACTGGTTGAGCAATACGAACGTACCAAAAGAGGCTTGTTTTCCGGTTCAATTGGCTATATAAACCCTGCCGGGGATTTTGACTTTAATGTAGTGATAAGAAGTATGTTGTACAATCATTCAAACCACTATCTCAGCATTCAAACAGGCAGTGCCATTACTTTTTACAGTGATGCCGAAAAGGAATATGAAGAATGTATGCTGAAGGCAAAAGCCATGATGCAGGTGCTGGAAGATTAAACCGGACAAACTGCCTAAGCCCTTTTCTTTTTACCCGGTGCTTTCAGTTTATTGCTGTTGCCGAATTTGTTGGCAGGTATCACCGCTTCATCATTCAGCATCACCTGTACACATTCATTGAGTATCTGATATTTAGCAGATATAAACAACTGCATTTTATCTGCCGGAAGCCGCAGGTCATAAGTACCCGCAGTGGCAAGCATATTATCAAAAGATGGATTGTAATGATTAAAGCGGGCAATGTCCATCACTAAATTTTTGGCAATAACTACCGAATTGTATTTACCTGAAATGCCCAGCACTTCCACTTCTTCCATTTCATTTTCGGTCAGCTTGGGTTTATTGGTGTCATGCGGGCCAATCACATTTCCACCACCACCATACGAAGCAGGCACTGCAGCATTAGCAGCACCCATAGTGGTTACGCCACCACTGCCTTCCATAATATAATGTGTGGCAATAAACTTTTTTACATGGTTCCGGCTTTCCTGCGGCAGATGGTACTGTAATGCCCAAAAATTTCTGCTGCCACTGCGCTTAATGGCATTAAATACCCGGCCGGGCCCGCCATTATAAGCAGCAATTACCAGCAACCAATCCTTTGTTTGCTTGTAAAGCGTAAGCAGGTAGCGGGCTGCAGCATGGGTGCTTTTGTAATAATCCCTTCTTTCATCAGTAAACCCATTTACCACAAGGCCATATTCTCTTGCTGTGTAAGGCATAAACTGCCAGGGGCCGCCTGCTCCCACCCAACTGGTAGCGCCGGGGCTGAGGTTGCTTTCAATTACAGCAAGGTATTTAAGCTCCTTTGGCAGGCCGTACTGCATCAATATGTTATCAATAAGGTTAAAATAGGTTTGCCCCCAGCCTTTCATCCGCAGCAGCGATTTACTGTGCGCCTTCAGGTAATCCTGCATAAAAGTTTCTGCATAAGGGTTTACCTGGCTGCTGTACGGCATGGCAGGATTGTAACTGTAATTGGCAAACAGGTTTTTAAAACCATACCTTGTTACCTGGCTGAAATATTGTACCTTATCTTTTTTGGGAGGTGTCCGGTTTTTTATCACTTCGTCAATCAGTTCATCCTCTTCTTTCTCATCAATCACCATTTCATTCACCACCGTGTCTTTTTCCAGGGGCGGTTGCGCCTGTGCTGCTGTTTTGCACAGCAGTAGTAAAAACAATATGATGGTATATTTTTTCAACTTACTTTTCACAATATTGATCCATTAACAATGTAGCTAATTGCAGCAAAGTTAGTTCATCTGTGGCTTTTGTCATCACCTGCAGCCCAAAAGGCATACCATTGCTGTGTTTATACAGCGGAACAGACACTCCCGGAATACCCGTAAGATTGGCAAAAACGGTGTAAATATCAGCCAGGTACATCGCAATAGGGTCGTCCGAATTTTCGCCGATAGTAAATGCAGTACAGGGGCTGGTTGGCAGCAAAACAGCATCAAAATCACTGAAAACACTATCTGTTTTGTCAACCAGCAGCCTTCTTACCTGCTGTGCCTTTGTATAATAAGCATCGTAATAACCTGCACTGAGTACAAAAGTTCCAAGCATGATCCGGCGCTGTACTTCCGGGCCAAAACCCTCTGTGCGGTTGAGCTTATAAAATTCTGTTAAATCTTTTACGGGCTCCTTTGTGCGGTGGCCATACCGCACGCCATCGTAGCGGCTGAGGTTGCTGCTGGCTTCGGCCGTGGTAAGCACATAATATGCCGGCACAATATACTCCAGCAGGTCAAAATCTACAGCTTCCACAGTATGCCCATCAGCCTTTAGCCTGGCTAACGTAGCAGTTATGGCTGTATTTATCTCTTTGTCTAAAGATGGATGTTTCAATGCTTCTTTAAAATAAGCTATCCTGAACTTTTTGCCGGTATCTAACTGGTTACTGCATTGAGGCATAGCTGCCTGCAATGCCGTACTGTCGTACTCATCCGGGCCACTCATACTTTCAAGCAGCAGGGCCGCATCGGCTATGTTTTGTGTAAAAATGCCTATCTGGTCAAAGGAAGAAGCATAAGCAATAAGGCCATACCGGGATATGCGGCCATAACTGGGTTTCATGCCCACAATTCCGCAAAAATCGGCGGGCTGGCGCACGCTGCCACCTGTATCGCTGCCCAGGCTTGACATACATATACCAGCCTGCACGGCCACTGCACTGCCCCCCGAAGAGCCACCCGGCACTTTGGTTTCATCCTGTGCATTCAGCACATTGCCATATACCGAGTTTTCATTGGAGCTGCCCATGGCAAACTCATCACAATTGCAGCTCCCGATAATAATGGCGCCATCGTCCAGCAACCGCTGTACAGCCGTGGCAGTGTACACCGATTCAAAACCCTCCAGTATGCGGGATGCTGCAGTAACTGTATGTCCCTTGTAACAGATCACATCTTTAATGGCAATCACCACACCATGCAATTTTCCAACAGGGCTGCCACTGCTTCGTTCTGTATCCAACCAGGCGGCTCTTTCCAGTGCTTCTTCGCTAAAAAGCTGTACCATGGCATTGAGGTGGTGTTGCTTTTCTGCCTGCTGCAGGTAATGCGTTACGGCTTGCACACAGGTGGTAGTACCCTGCTGCAACTGCTGTTGGTAATGGCGTATGTCCGTGAATTCAAACATGTAAAAAACGGGATGTAGTGGTTATAAAATCGGCTGAAGTGGGTAACCAAACATCGTTGTGTCACTCACTTCAGCCGAAATGCAGTATTGGGCTTTTTAAAATTACCCTTCCTTTTCAGCCAGTTGTTTTTTCAACTGGTTTATTTCTTTGTCCTTGTCTTTATCAGTCATACCTGCTTCAATTTCACTTTTCACATTTTCTTTGGCATCTTTAAATTCCCTTACGCCACGACCAATGCCCCTCATCAGTTCAGGAATTTTGCGGCCCCCAAAAAACAGCAAAATAGCCAGTAATATCAGTATCCACTCGCTGCCACCCGGTAGCGAAAACAGGAATATGGATTGAATAAATGAAAGTATCATATAATATGTATTAAGCCACAAAGATAAACCAATATTTAGTTAACAACAGCAATTTTTGACGGGATAAAATCAGGGCGTTTTAATACTGCCCCTAAACTAAAACAGCAACCTGGTTGCCCGGGCTGCTGCTCTTGTTTGTTTGTGCTTATAAATATCTTTATCGTAAACTTCTGCCACATCTTGCTTTGCCATTGGCTGCTTCGTAGGGGCTGATTCCTCTTGCACAGGACGACAGATAAGCTACGGCGGTTAAAACGAGCAATGCGGAAATAATTCTCCTCATGGTTAAAATTGGTTTATTGGTTTAAAAAATCGGTAAGTATTTAAAATGCAGCAAATTCCGTTCCAAACTGTTAAAAAACACAAAAAAAACGGAAACAATTTGTTTCCGCTTTAAAATATTGTATAAAAAAGGGCTTTTTAAGCCTTTTTAGCCACTGGCATTCTTTTTTCCTGGATACGGGCACTTTTACCGCTTCTTTCACGCAGGTAAAATAACCTTGCCCTGCGCACTTTACCCACTTTATTCAGCGTAATGCTTTCAATATTGGGTGAGTATACCGGGAACAAACGCTCCACACCAACACCATCACTTATTTTACGTACTGTAAAAGAAGCAGTGGCGCCAACGCCCTGGCGCTTAATCACATCGCCCTTAAAGCTCTGGATACGCTCCTTGCTGCCCTCTACAATTTTGTAGTTTACAGTTATATTATCACCTGCTTTAAAAGCGGGCATTTCCTTCTTTGTTGTCAATTGCTCATGAACAAAAGCTACTGCGTTCATATCTTTATTTTTTTTACGGACGGCAAAGGTAGGGGAAAGATTTGAACTTTCGGTGGGGAAAGAGAAAGTTTTTTACCCCGTAAGGCTGCTGAGGGCTTAAATAGTGCGACTTTGAGCAAAGCAGGTGCAAAACTACTGTGTTATGGTTAATGTAAACCCGTGCAGAATCGTAAGGCTGCAGCCCTGGTTTACCTTTAATGTTCTGCAAATACCATTGGCGCCCAGCACAACAATGCCCGGAATACCCGGTGGTGGAAATAATTGTATGTAACCGATAACCACATCGGTATTGCCATCCGGCAACTGGCAGCAACTCCAGTTGGCAGGATTTTCAGTACCGACGGGGTCAAAGCGTTGCCATGTGCGCCTGCATGAGACCCCGGCGCCGAAAAGCACCACCGCATGCAGAAAATAACCGGCAGGGTATCACCGAAACGCTTTACAGGCTGACAGTATCTGCCGGCAGACCCTGCCGGAACAAAAAACAACTTTGAACTTTAGTACTTAACTTCAACATCAGTTTTTCAATCAGCATTGGTTGTGGGCAGACGGAATGCCTGTTAGCGGACAAGCTATGACAGACTCTAAACTTAGAAAAAATAAATATGACAGAATGGTAAATAAAATTTTTACGCCTTTCCCAACTTTGACAACTGAAAGACTTACTCTCAGGCAATTACTAATTACTGATGAACAAGAAATTTTCACCTTGCGTTCTGACAGTGAAATAAATAAATACCTTGACAGA